>DATGMY010000188.1:0-4649 GCA_035307005.1 Flavobacterium sp.
GTTTCAACCATTTCTGTCAACTCTGATACTTGTGATATTTCTTCAGAAACCTGTGCTTTTACCATAAACCCTGTTGACAAAACGATTACAAATAACAATCTTTTCCAATTCATAAGTAATGTATTTATTGGGCAAAAGTAGTTTTTAACATCAAATAAAGCAAATAAAATGATTTTTTAGTGTCAGCACTTTCGTTATTTTTGTAAAAAACTAAAACTTGAAAATCTTCAATTACAAAAATACAACCGTTTATTACGATGATCAAGGCAAAGGAACTACTGTTGTGTTGTTGCACGGTTTTTTAGAAGACCATTTTATGTGGAACGAATTGCTGTTACTTCTGGCTAAACGACATCGGGTTATTGCCGTGGATTTGCTTGGTCACGGGAAAAGCGAGTGCTATGGCTATGTTCATACGATGGAAGATCAGGCGGATATGCTTTTCGCGCTTATCAGCCATTTACGTTTGCGAAAAGTTTCCTTGATCGGTCATTCTATGGGCGGATATATTGCTTTGGCATTTGCCGAATTGTATCCCGACAACGTTCGTTCTCTCACGCTTTTAAATTCCTCAGCTCAAGCTGATAGTGAAGAACGTAAAATAAACAGAGACCGCGCCATAGAAGTAGTGAAGAAAAACAGCAATGCGTTTATCCGAATGGCTACTCAGAACTTATTTGACCAAAACTCACACAAAAAATTTCCTAAAGAAATTGAAGCCTTTACCCAACGAGCATTAAAAACACCTCTACAGGGCATTATTGCTTCATTGGAAGGAATGAAAATCCGCATAGACCGGGAAGCATTACTGCATTTCAGTCCGTATCCTAAAATGATTATTGCCGCTGAAAATGATAGCATTATCCCGTTTAGCGACATTGAAGAACAAGTAAAAGACACCGAAGTAGTATTCCACATTGTAAAAGGCGGGCACGTTAGTACGATTGAATCTTTTGAGGAAATTTCAGAACATATTTTGCTGTTTCTCCGCAAGCAAGGTTAAACAACATTTTCTTCAAATACTTTTTCCGGATCTAAGATTTCTGCCAGTAAGCCCACTAATTCTTTTTTGAAAACATCCAAAAGTTCGTCATTGATAAGCTCCACTAAATTCTTATCTTGCTTCAAACCAAACATCAAATAGCCCGACTTACGGTTTTTAAACGAATAAATCCCCACCTGAAGCGGTAAATCTGTTTGATTTTTGTACATCAAACCGTACATCAGAAGCTGAATCGCCTTTTCAAATTTCAGATCGCCGGTTATCCCTTCAATTTCTTTAATCCGAACCTGATTCAAATCTACTTTTCCCGTTTTGTAATCAATGATTCTCAAAACACCATTCCGAATCTCGATACGGTCAGCAATCCCCGATAATTTTATGGGATAAGGCAGTTTATCATCTTCTAAAACCGTGGCTAAATTTTGTTCCAACCCAATAATCGTAACTTCATCTCCGTTTTCAAGCTGTTCTTTTTCCAGCATTAAAAAATGATATACATTGCGTTTTGCTACTTCAAATGCCAAAAGGTTTTTTCCTTGCCGTTCAGCCACATCGGAATAATTTTCCCGGAATTGCCTGCCGATTTCTTCCTCGCTCCTGTTGATCATTTCATCGGTCATTTCCACAGTTAAAGGTTGGTTTTGAAAAGGTTTATACAGATTTTCCAGACTGTTGTGAATAATAGTTCCCAACGTATTCAGAGCAATATTTTCCTCAACTTCTTCCACTTCCCGGATTCCCAACACCCGCTGCATATAAAACTGCATCGGGTTACGCATATAATTTCCAATTGCCGAAGGCGAAAAACCTTTTCCGGAAGCAATTTCTTTTAAACGCTCATTCAAAAGTGTTGATTTTTCAACAACCATAGGTTCGTTGACTGTTTCGGGTGATTGGGCAAAATAATTTGCGGCTTTTAACTGATGGTTCTTTTGCGGTTCTAAAAGCAATTGCGTTACAAAACGGCTTTTTTCGCCTGCATCCAAACCTTCTGAATCTGAATTATACAACAAATAAATATTTTTGGCACGTTGCAATAAATGGTAAAAATGATAGGTATAAATCGCATCTTTTTCTTTAAAGGTAGGAAGTCCCAATTCACGTTTTACATCGTGCGGAATAAATGAAAGTGTTGATTTTCCTGCCGGAAGCTTGCCTTCATTCAAAGAAGTGATAATAACATTTTCAAAATCCAGGACACGGCTCTCCAGAACTCCCATTATCTGCAACCCTTCAAGCGGTTCTCCCTCAAAAGAAACTTCAGCTAAATCTGCCGTTTGCTTGTAAATTGTCCACAATTGTTGCGCATTTTCAATAACCTGATAATTTAATTGGTAGTTTTTGATTTGATTCAGCACCTGATGAAAGGCAAATAAAAAAGTCAACGAAACATCGTCTTTTTCATTTCTCAGATAATCCCGTAATGCAAAAACCAATCGTTCCAGTCGCTCAATAATTTCTAATACATCATCGCTCCAAGGTTCAACAATCCAATGCAAAAACTCGTTTGCCGATGATTTTGCCTCTAAACTATCAATATGAAAAAACGACAAATTTCTGCGATTGATTTCATTTACCATTGCTTTTGATCCGGACAAAAACTCGACTAAAGGATGTGCCAAAACATCAACTACTTCCTTGTGATAATACGCTGATTTTTTTCCTCTTTGTAAAGCGTGCACCTGCATTTTAAACAATTTGGAGAAAAACAATTGTACCGGATTGGATTTGCTGTCGTATCCCATTGTGATGTTCAACGAAGAAACCTGATGAGGCAAAGCATATAAAACCGGAATCAATAGATTTTCTTCACTCAAAACCACTGCTGTATTTTGAAGTCCGGGCGATTCTTTTTGAAACTGCTCTACTAAAGAGCCTACAATTTTCGCCTGACCAACCGACTTAGGCGTACTGATGATTTCAATATTTTTCGGTTGGGAAAATTCATTAAAAATCCATTCATACGGATGCGATGTGTAATGCGACCAACTTTGCTTTATTTTTCGTGCAAAATAACCCGCATCGTGATAGGGGTCATTTAAAAAGCTTTCGTCCGTATCCCAGTAAACCTGCGCCATTCCGTTTTTTAACAGCGTTTGTATGATGTTTTCTTCCGCAGCATTAAGTGCATTGAAACCTGCAAAATAAAATTTTCGGGAAGAATTTTCATGCACAAAAGCCCCCATTTGTTCAACTGCTTTCCGGTAAGCCCATCCCTGATAACCGATGCTTTTTTCGGAAAGATGTTTTGTAAAAGCATGGTAATATGCAGGAAGCTGATCCCAAAAAGTAAGATAATTTTCTATCAACGGCGTGCGGTCTTCCGTTTTTACCGACCAGTGATTGATGTCGTCAATATCTTTGAGATAATCAAAAACGTGTGATGGTTTCAACAAATACCGGTCTATTTCATTAAAATCCTGCAACAGTGTTTTTGCCCAGTTACTGAATTGTTCAAAATCGTTCTGGTTGTTTTTAGGGGTTAATTTTTTATAAACTTCATAAAACTCCAATAACAATTCAATGCCTGATAAAACTTCTGTTTTGGAAATAAGAGCAATCAAATCTTCAATGCTGATGATTTCAGGTGCAAAGAATGTCTGCTCTGACTGTTTCTTGAAAGCTTCCAACAGGAATAAACGTGCTCTTTTATTAGGGAGCACAATGATGAGCTGCGAAAAATCGAGACCGTGATTCTGAACAATCTTTAAAGCGAGTTTTTCTAAAAAAGTTATTGGACGATCCATAAATGTAAAAATAAAAAAAACGTCCCGAAAAATCGGGACGTTTCACAATATTTATATCAAAATTATTTGATCAATTTGATTTCTGTACGACGGTTGTTTGCACGTCCTGCCACAGTTTTGTTATCGTCAATCGGACGTTTTGAACCAAAACCTTCTGCAGTTAAACGATTTGCAGCAATTCCTTTAGAAATTAAATAATCTTTTACCGCATTTGCACGATCTTCAGACAATGGGTCGTTGATTCTGTCTGAACCGGTAGAGTCAGTGTGACCTTCAACAGCAAATTTAGCATTTGGGAATTGTTTCATTACCTCAACCATGCTGTCTAAAGCAGAGTAAGAAACATTCTGGAATGTAGATTTACCTGTATTGAATAAAATTGTTTTACCGTAATCGTTCAATTGTTTGATGTGTTCGTCTTTTACTTCAGGACATCCGTTGTTTGAAGCAGGACCAGCAACATCCGGACACTCATCCACATCATCAGGTACTCCGTCTCCGTCTCTGTCAGACGGTGGTGGTACAGGACATCCGTTGTTTGAAGCAGGACCAGCCTCATTAGGACATTCGTCTAAATGATCAGGAATACCGTCTCCGTCTGAATCAGGACATCCGTTAAATTCTTTTAATCCAAATTCATCCGGACAAGCATCTTCATGATCTGGAACTCCGTCACCGTCTGAATCAGGACATCCATTGAATTCAGGATCTCCGAATATATCCGGACAAGCATCTTCGCGGTCAGGAATACCATCACCATCAGTATCAGGACATCCATTGAATTGTTTTAAACCTGCTTCTTCAGGACAATCATCGTATTTATCTAAGATTCCGTCACCATCCGTATCTTTTCCACCAAAACGGAAAGTTACTCCGGCTGTATGCTGTAAATGTGTTGG
>DATGMY010000189.1:0-3082 GCA_035307005.1 Flavobacterium sp.
AATCACTAAAAATTGTAATACATTCACTTAATATGATTTGGAATCCATCAGAAGGAATCTCTATTGGTAGTTTTACCCTTCGCTTTTACAGTTTAATGTTTGTCGTCGCTTTTTCGCTTGGTTATTTCATTATGAAAAAAATATATACCCGTGAAAATCGTACACAAGACGAATTGGACAAATTATTTATGTACACCTTTATCGCCACTTTGCTGGGTGCACGTTTAGGACATGTTTTCTTTTACGATTGGAATTACTATAAAAACCATTTGTCTGAGATTTTATTACCTTTCCGGTTTACACCCGAATTTGAATTTACCGGTTTTGCAGGTTTGGCAAGCCACGGAGCTGCGGTAGGAATTATTGCCGCAATGATTTATTATAATAAAAAAGTAATTATTGACAGACCGCTGTTGTGGATATTAGACCGGGTGGTCTTGTCGGTTACCATTGGTGGTGTGTTTGTCCGTTTAGGCAATTTTTTCAATTCAGAAATTTACGGGCATATTGTAGATAAAAACTTTCCGTTTGGCATTAAGTTTATCAGAGAAGATGAGTTTTGGAAAGGAAAAAATATTTTTGAAATGACCGAAACCAATAATTTAAAACAAGCGTATCATCTTATTCAAAATGATCCTCGTTTTGCTCATATTTTAGAAGCCATTCCCTATCGTCACCCAACGCAATTGTATGAAGCCTTTGGTTATGTATTACTTTTCATTGTTTTGTTTTTTATGTATTGGAAAACCGATGCACGTAATTATTTGGGCAAAATTTTCGGAGTATTTTTGGTTTTCCTTTGGACGATTCGTTTTGTAGTGGAATATGTAAAAGAAAGCCAGGGCGGGTTTGAAGCTTCTTTAGGAATGCTGTCAACCGGGCAGTGGCTGAGTATTCCGTTCATCATTGCCGGAATTTATATTTGGGCAACGGCAAAAAAACGTCCTTATATCAAATAGTAAAATTTATAAACACTCATTAATCCGAGTGTTTTTTTATTTTGTATCTTTATACTTAAAATAAAAATTTGATTATGAGAAAGAAAATTTTAATTCCAACGATTATTATAGGAGCACTTGCGCTTACAAGCTGTGTTTCTAAGAAGAAGTATGCCCAGTTAGAGGCAAATTACAGTACACTTCAAAACAATTACAACCGTGCACAGGTTGACTTAGGTTCCTGCAACACCCGTGTTCAAAGCCTTGAAGATATGTTGGCTCAGGAACGTGCTACCAACGATGGGTTGAAAAAGACCCTGGCTACTTTGCAAAGTTCATTAGACAACAGTATCACTCAAGGAAACGTAAACATTTCCAAATTGGTAGATGAAATCAATGCGAGCAACAAGTACATCCAGCATTTGGTAAATACCAAAAACAAAAGTGATTCTTTGAATGTCGTATTGACCAACAACCTGACACGATCTTTAAGCCGGGAAGAATTAAAGGATGTGGATATTCAAGTACTAAAAGGGGTGGTTTACATTTCTTTAGCTGACAATATGCTTTACAAATCAGGAAGCTATGAAATCTCAGACCAGGCAGGCGAGACCTTGAGCAAAGTGGCAAAAATCATCAACGATTACAAAGATTATGATGTATTGATTGAAGGAAATACAGACAACGTGCCGATTAAACGTGAAAACATCCGAAACAACTGGGACTTGAGTACCTTACGTGCTTCGTCAGTGGTTCAGGCGTTACAAAACCAATATGGAGTGAATCCGAAACGATTGACTGCCGGCGGACGCGGGGAATACAACCCGATTACCGACAATACCTCCGAAACCGGTAAAGCACGCAACCGGAGAACACAGATTATCATTACGCCTAAGTTAGACCAGTTTATGGATCTGATTGATCAGGCTCCGGAAAGTGAAAATTAAGAATAAACAAAACGGGCAACTTGCCCGTTTTTCTTTGCTTTAAAATCTTAGAATTATTTTAACTACTTTTTAAAATTAAATTTCGACATTGGCTCGATGAAATCAAAAAAGAGAAAATGGATGAGTGTTACCTTTCTTATCATTGGATTATTTACCATCGGAACCATCATTTTTTTTAATCATCCGTTATTTGGAAAACCACCTTCAGGTGAAAGATTAGAACGCATCAAGAAATCTAAACATTTCAAAGACGGAACGTTTCAAAATCTTTCACATACGCCATCATTAGCAGAAGGTGTCACATATTGGGAAGTTTTTAAAGAGATGCTTTTTTCCAGAATAGAGCACACCAAACCCAACGACAGCATTCCATTTATAAAAACAGATCTTTCCAACCTCAATATTGAGGAAGACTATCTGGTTTGGTTCGGGCATTCGTCTTATTTCATTCAGGCAGATCAAACCTCGTTTCTCATTGATCCGGTACTGACCAAAAATGCCTCTCCTATTTATGGAACGAATGTTGCGTTTAAAGGTGCGGATACTTATCATTACGATGCCCTTCCGTCCATTGATTTTTTAATCATCACCCACGATCATTATGATCACCTGGACTATACGACTTTCAAAAACATCAAGCAAAAAGTAAACAAAATTGTTTGTCCGCTTGGCGTGGGCGAACATTTAGAATATTGGGGATACCCTGCTGAAAACATTATCGAATTAGAATGGTGGAAGAACGCCCAATTGACTGATTTGATACAAATTACTGCAACCCCTGCAAGACACTTTTCGGGCAGAGGATTTACACGCAACAACACTTTATGGGCATCGTATGTTTTTCAATCAGAGAAGTTGAAATTATATTTGGGTGGCGACAGTGGTTACGACACACATTTTAAAGAAATCGGAGAAAGATTTGGTCCTTTTGATCTGGCAATTTTAGAAAATGGTCAGTACAATTATAAGTGGAAATACATTCATTTACTTCCGGAAGAGGTCATCAAAGCTGCTAAAGATTTGCAGGCTAAAAGCTTTTTTCCGGTTCACAGTTCCAAATTTAAACTGGCAAATCATCCGTGGAAAGAGCCTTTGGAAGAAGTTGCGGATTTAAGTAAACAGGAAAAAGATTTAAAATTGGCAACTCCCAGAATTGGTGAAATCGTTTACCTCAACCAAACCGGACAAACCTTTGAA
>DATGMY010000190.1:0-3583 GCA_035307005.1 Flavobacterium sp.
ACGATAACAGATGCTGCTTTGCAACACGCCAGGCAATTGTTGGATTGATTTAAGCAAAAGCACAATCTCCGTCGCCATATTGAAATCTTAAATCTTTAATCTCCGATAAATCGAAAGATTTTGAGATAATGGAGTGTTTTACTTTCTTGTTTTTATAGATAAAAAAGAATTTCTTCGTTTTTAAATAATCACATATAAGCTTGTCGTAGCAAATAAAATCTCTTATCTCAGTATTTAAGAGGTGAAGCAGAATAATGTCTGAAATTACTTTTTGATTTTCTTTATCAAAGTAAGAAAACAGTATCTTTCCATTGTAATCTCTTTGTTGTATAACGATAAAGCCTATGACTTTTTTATTTTGCCTGATTTTCAAAAAAGAATAATCAAATTTTTCTTCACTAAACATTGAAAATTCGTAGCTTTCTTTTTTTGAAAATTTATGTAAAGGAGCCGGAAGAATCCAGGGAAATCTTTTGATCCAATTAAAAAACTCAGCGTTTTTTTTAAAGATGTCATTCTCTTGATGTTTTTTAATAAAATCCGATGTTTCGGAATCTATCTCAGAGAGATAGTCCACAGAAATATTTTTTGGAATTCTTTTTCGTACGTTTCTCTCAGAGAATGAATTATAAACGTTGAACCAAACATTGAAAATATAATCTATGCTATTGAAATTGTGTTTTTTAAATCGAGGATTTATCAAAGGCAAAACATTTTTCAGGTTGGATCTTATGGCAAATTTATAACCTTCGGATAGTTTAAAATCATTAAAATATCCTGACTTGTCATAAACTCTTTTTGCGCTTGGTGTAAATTGAGAAATACCTATTTTACCATTAAAATCCTGATACATTTTGTCTAACAATGCTCTGCCCAAACCACTTCCTTTTGATTTTGGATGCACCCACCAGGTTGAAAGCCAACCAATCTTTTCGGAGGCATTCTCACGATTGATGTAATCTGTAAAAACACCGATATACCCTAAAAGTTCATTGTTTAAATAACCTAATTGCAAAACAATACCTTCATCATCTAAATTTGGATTATGATAATGTGCTATAAGACGGTGTTTGGAACTTACTAAAAAGTCCATATTCCATATTGCCTCTGTGTTTAACAAATGAGGAATGTCCTTTTTTAAAACAGTTTTAATTTCAATCACTTTCTTTTTATTTTAAAGTTTCCTGCTAATTTATTATAATACATATAAATAAACTCAGTTGAAATATTATTTCTTAGCGGAACAATTGGTTTTTCAGCAGAAAAACGCTGGACAATCCTTTTAGAAACATCTTTTTTGTAACCCGAATTTCCAAAAATAATGATGTTATTATCCCAATTTTCTAATCTTCTGATGAGTTGCTTTGAAGCAAAACGGTCTGAATAAGGAAAAGAAAATAAGGTGTAACTGACTTTAAAATGTTGTTTAATCCAAAGTAAAGAATCTGTTATTTCAACAAATTGTTCCTCTTCGGATAATTTGTTCAGATAAGGATGCGTCATAGTATGAACCCCTATAAAATGCCCTTTATCAATTAATTCCTGTATTTGGTTTAAGTTCATATATACAGGATGTTTTTGTAGGTAATTTTTAAAGTCAAATCCAAGGTCGTCAAATAAATCAGAGATCAGGTCATTAGATAATTCACGATTAAAAATATCTGTTTTCAGGTTTTTAGTGTTTTTAAGTCCGATTTTTCCCAAAACAGTTTGATTATTTGGAGATTTGGATAGCTCTTCGATTAAAATACTTTTCAAATGCTTGTTCAAAAAACAGGCATTATCAATAAATGAAGGATTAATGAAAAACACAGCTTTGAATTTATATTTTTCCAGAAGCGGTAATATAACAGTGTAGTTTTCAACCAAACCATCGTCAAAACTTATAATACATTTTTTTTGATGCTTTAAATGAAACTCATCGAATTTATCGGGAGAAACGACTTGATAATGTTTTTGTAAATACCTCAAATCCTCTTCAAACTGATCCATATTTTTGTAGGAATAAAGGTGTCTGACGTGCGATACCTTTTCGTTAGAAACGATGTGATATGCCGGTGCTATATTGACATTTGAATGAAAGATTTTCAATCCCGAAAATTTTCCAATGGCTTTTTTTACTATTCCCACCTGTTTTTGATTATTATTAATTACCTAAAAAATCATTTTAATATGTTCCACTTAACAGACTTCCACCAATCGTTGATTGAGCTTTAATTCCGAGTTTTTTCATCATTTCGTAAGTGGTGCAAACCGCAGCAGAAGTTACAGGAATTCCGATTTCCTGTTCGATTTTGTCAATGGCTTCGAGCGAGGGCATTTGTACACAAGCCGAAGCTACCAAAACATCAACTCCTGTTAAATCTAATTGCTTGTAGATTTCCAAAAGGTTCATCGGGTTTTGTGCAGCGACTTCCAGATTATCGGGAATTTCCAATGCGATACTTTCTTTTACTTTAATTCCCTGGTGTTCGATATAATCTACCACCATATCCGTAAGCGGTCGCATATAAGGAGTAATGACCGAAATGGTTTTAGCTCCCAAAACATTCAATCCGTTGATAAGTGCACCTGCTGAAGTTACGATAGGCGTAGGAAACCCATTTGCTATGGTTTCCTGATGCAAATTCACTTCTGATACGCAATGATAACCACGACCCATACTCATAATGGCAACCAGACAGGCATAACCCATTACATCCACGTGAGCATCGGAAAGCTCCAACGCACACTTGAGACTCATAGCATCCATAGCTTCGAGCTCTTCTTTGGTTACTTTCTTCATTCTCATTCTGCTTGAATGAAAAGTAAATCTTTCAGGTAGAATGGTTTCCCTTGCCCTGAAAATAGCGGGGATTTCGGTTTCCATTGTTACGTTTGAGGAAGGAACTATTTGTCCGATTCGTATTTTACTCCCCAACCCCTCCAAAGGAGGGGCTTTTTGTTGTGATATATTCATTTTTTTTTAAGTTTAAGATTGTTCTCGATACATTTTTACTACACTACGTTCCGTAAAAACACTCGAACTGACGTACTGCTTACTGAAAATTATATTTCTTTTACGGTATTGGTCAAAGTTCCGATTTTTTCTACATAACACTCCACTACATCTCCGTCTTTCATCCATTCTTGTGGATTTCTTCCTGCCCCAACTCCTGCAGGTGTTCCCGTAGCAATAATATCTCCTGCTTCGAGTGTGAAAACCGTACTTAAATCCTCTATCAAATCATTGATGTTGAACAACATAAATTGGGTATTGGAGTTTTGTTTTTCAATTCCGTTGAGTTTTAACGAAAGGTTTAAGTTATGTGGATTTTCGATTTCGTCTTTGGTTACCAGAAAAGGTCCCATTGGTGCGAACGTATCCTGTCCTTTCGATACAATCCATTGTCCTTCCCGACGACAATCACGAGCCGAAATATCATTGATTACCGTATATCCGAAAACATAATCCAAAGCATTTTCTTTAGGAACATATTTCCCTTTTTTGCCCATTACAACTGCCAGTTCTACTTCCCAATCGAGTTGTTGTGTCAATTTGGGATTGAGAAGAATATTGGTGTTTGGACCTGTAACGGTTGTA
>DATGMY010000191.1:0-3008 GCA_035307005.1 Flavobacterium sp.
TTCTTTATATTCCAACAACAGTGATATAGATTTAACGGTCAATATTGGTTTGGGATACAGTATTACCGATCAGTTAAGCATTGAAGCACGTATGCGTCAGGGAATTGTAGAACCTATTAATGTTTATTCATACAATTATTACAACTCTTCAACAAACCTGAACCGTTCTTTTTTAGTTGGATTAAACTTTACCTTTAAATAAAAAATGATGAAAAAAAATATTCTTTTACTTTTCACGGTACTCTCAGGAGTTGTAATGCAAGCACAAACCAATTTTAAAACAGGACTCAGAGGCGGGTTCAATATGTCTTATATAGAAGATGTGGAATCCACCGGACGCGCCGGGTTTTATGCAGGAGCCTTTGGTACGATTAACTTCGGAAAGTTTTACACGATGCAACCAGAGTTGAACTTCACAACCCAGGGTGCTAAAGACGTTTGGTTAAGTGCTGATTATTTCCCGGAAACACAAGGGGGTAAAACAGACGTTCCGTTAAATTACCTTGGATTTGCCTTGATGAATAAATTCAATCTTCAATCGTTTTTCTTGCAGGCAGGACCTTCGTTTGAAATTTTATTGAACAATAGCCGGTACACCCGCAATAAATTTGATTTTAACTTAAATATGGGGTTAGGGTATGACATTACCGACTATTTGTCTGTAGAAGGAAGATACAAAATTGGAGTTGCTGATGTAATCAACGACGACTCTTTTATTTATATTTTTCAACAAGTAAATTACAACAGTGTTTTTCAGGTGGGTATGATTTATAAGTTTGATTAAACGTTCTTATACAACTCCCATACTTTTACTTGATCCTTTCTGCCTCTTGCAGCAATTTTTTGATACGATTTAGTGTTGCTCTTTGCTTTTTTATCTAAATAGCGGTTGATTTTATTTAAAAACAAAATCCAGTATTTAGCTTTAGAGTAGGGAAGTCCCAGAGCTTTGCGGCTTTCACTTCCCAGCAATACTTCGTTGTAGCCCAAATTGGTTTTTTGAACAAACCATTTCATCAGTTTGTTTTTGGTAAACGAAACTTTGAGAGGCTCTTCGTATAAAGAATAGGCTAAATCTTTGGAGTTCTGATCGATGCCTTTTTGGGTTTTGCTCCACAAATAAAGCCTGAAGGAAGCTTCTTCGGGAGTGTCGGGCAGCAGCGTTTCCGGGATTCCCAATAAATAACCGGCATATTTCCATAGGTGCAAAGTCCCTTTTAATTCTGATGTAGTGGGAGGAAGCTTCAGTTTTGCCAAACCATCCATAAAAACAATGGAAAATCCTAAATTGGTAGCCACCATATCCCAGGTGTTCAAAGGGCGTCCCCATAATTCCGGTTTCCAATCGGGTTGTTTTTCAATCATTATTCGTGAAAAAGAATGAATCATCCGTGTGGTCAAAATACTTATGATACCATTGTGTCGTGGTTGTAAACCATTTGTTTCCGTAAGATGCATCCAAAAATCTACTGTTTCTGAAAGCCTTTTTACCGCTCCTTTTTTTAAAGAACCCGTGAAAATGAGGGGTTTGTTGATGGCAGAAGATTCGTAGCCGCCCATTAAACAATAATTTCGCAATACCGAAAGTGCTGCTGTTCCGCAACGGTTGCAATAAGTAGCTCCCTGGCGAATGGAATCAAAATCAACCCAATGCGGAATTTCAACAAACTGTTGAAACAAAGCAACGGTTTCTTTTGTTAAGTGTTGCCGGTTACCCGGAAATTGATTAAAATCGTTCAGCAATTGGTTGAGCCCGTCTTTAAAACCACTTTGTAAAAGATAGTGTGCCGCAACCTGATCGCCCAGTTCATCAACCTGAAAATAATACGCAGCCCATTGTTCACTTTCTTTAATCGGAATTTCTTTTGGGAGAAATTGGGGCAGTAAATTTAAAGAGGTTGTTTTCCAGTAACTTGAAAACGCATTGTTGTCTTGTTGATTGATGTATCGTTCGGGAAATTCCATAAGCTAAAGTTACAAAAAATGAACGTAAAAAAGAAGGTGTTTCTATTGGTTTCCGTTTTTTTTATTTTCTCTTTTACTTTAATATTTTCCGTGCCCGGCTTTGAAACGAAACAGGCATTTCCGGATACATTTGTTCGATGAGTGGAATAAGTTCTTCTTTTATCCAGTGGTGTTTTTTTGCCAAAAGCGCCAGACAGGAAATGCAGTTGGATTTGGTAGCAACCAATGAATCGTCTATCAGCCACGAAAAGCAGATTTCAATGATTTCTTTCTCTTGGGCGGGGGTAAATCCGTATTCTTTGTGTTTAAGGAAAGTAAGGAACATATTGGTCAGGCTGCGTTTGTTGGTTTCGTGTGTTTCATTGTTTGCCCAATCTACAAATGACTGCAATTGTTCTGAAAAATATGCCGGAAAAGTTCTTGAAAAGGTATCGCAAAAGCACAGGATACATACTTTTTGTCTTTCGTCCGCACGATGAATCAATGTGATAAGTTTTGAGACATCGTATGAATGATTTAAAATCAATTCCTGTGCATACTGTCTTTTTGACAAGCGTAAATCCAATTCGTTTAGTAAGAAATATTCAACAGATTTCATAAATTTTATATAATCAATTTATAGAGGTCATAACTTAAATTCATACATATATTGAAACAACGCTTATTGAAACAACGCTGTAAATCAATAGTGTTTTAAAATTAACATCATGTTTGTCATGCTGTAAGGATCTTTACCGGCACTGATAAGAGATTCCTACGGAATGACAAACGTTGTGTTAAAGGGTTTTGCAAAATTAAAAAATGTAATTATCTGATGACCTCTATAAATTAAAATGGAAAAATCCCGAGGTTATGACTTCGGGATTTTTAATTTGAAAATGTCTTATTTAAAAGCCGGAAAACCGGTTACATCCATACCTGTAATCAACAAGTGAATGTCGTGTGTACCTTCGTAAGTGACTACAGATTCTAAATTCATCATGTGGCGCATAATAGAATATTCGCCGGTAATACCCATTCCACCCAACATTTGGCGGGCATCA
>DATGMY010000192.1:0-2864 GCA_035307005.1 Flavobacterium sp.
CTTCCTATTTCAAAATAGGTCGTTACCATTGTTTGATTAATGGTACGCACAACATTGCCTCTTGCCGATTGCAGTAAATCAACAATTTGAGAAAAGAATTTTGTATTTGAAAGTTTGTTTGGCATTTTACGTTATCTACAACTTCGTTGGTACTCTCAAAACTTTTTGGTCTGCTAAATATTGTTTTAAAGCAACTAAAGCAGCAACTTCAGCTTCTTTTACCTGATTTTCTTTGATGATGTCTGCACTGTAATATTTCTTAACGAAGTTGGTATCAAAATTACCTGAAACAAAAGCATCATGTTCAAACACAAATGTACCAAATGGCAAGGTAGTGCTTACGCCTTCTATCTTGTAATCCTGAATGGCTTTTAACATCAATTGAATGGCTTCGTTGCGGTCTTTTCCGTAAGTAATCAGTTTGGAAAGCATCGGGTCGTAATAAATCGGTACATCCATACCTTGTTCAAAACCATTGTCTACACGAATACCTTCGCCTTCCGGCAAAATATACGTTTCTAAATTTCCAACCGATGGCAGGAAATCGTTCAAAGGATCTTCGGCATACACACGTAATTCCAACGCGTGACCTTTGATTTGTAAATCTTCTTGTTTGATTGGAAGAACTTCTCCACGAGCCACACGGATTTGCATTTCCACCAAATCAATGCCCGTGATTAATTCCGTAACAGGATGTTCTACCTGCAAACGGGTATTCATTTCCAAAAAGTAGAAATTCTTATTTTCGTCCAATAAAAATTCTACTGTTCCGGCACCCACATAATCGCAAGACTTTGCTACTTTTACCGCAGCTTCGCCCATTGCTTTACGGATTTCAGGTGTCAATACTGCTGAAGGTGCTTCTTCTACCACTTTTTGATGACGACGCTGTACCGAACATTCACGTTCGAATAAATACACCACGTTTCCGTGGGTATCTGCTAAAACCTGAATTTCGATATGTCGGGGCGATGCTACAAATTTTTCAATGAAAACCGAACCGTCACCAAAAGCAGAAGTAGCTTCGGAAATGGCACGCTGCATCTGAGATTCAAAGTCTTCTTCTTTTTCCACCACACGCATTCCTTTTCCACCTCCACCGGCAGAGGCTTTAATCAAAATTGGAAAACCGACTTCTTTCGCTACTTTCTTCGCTTCATCAATATCGGTAATAGCGTGGTCTAAACCGGGAACCATAGGAATATCGTATCCTTTTACGGTATCTTTAGCAGCTAATTTATCGCCCATAACCTCAATGGCGTGAGATTTTGGTCCGATGAACGCAATGCCGTTTTGTTCTGCTAATTCGGCAAATTTTGAATTTTCCGATAAAAATCCATATCCGGGATGAATCCCATCAACCCCTAATTCTTTACAAACTTCAATGATTTTATCTCCTAATAAATACGATTGATTTGACGGTGCTTCTCCGATACAAACTGCTTCATCGGCAAATTTTACGTGAGGCGACTGACGGTCGGCAACTGAATAAACAGCAACGGTTTTGATTCCCATTTTCTTTGCTGTTTTCATAACACGCAGTGCAATTTCACCACGGTTTGCAACTAATATTTTTTTCATTTGGTTTTAAATTTTATTGTGGTTAAGAGGAAAGACGAAAGAGTCAAGAAGAAAGATTGTCCTCATTTCTTTGTTTTTGCTTTTTTTCTCTTTATTCTTCTAATCTCTTAATAAACCCCGAAATCATTTTTTGCAGTTCTACAATTTTACTTTCTGTTTCGTTTGTTTTAATTTCTGATATATAATTATTTTGCCTTGCTATAAGAAGTTGTGTTTGGAGTTCAAACGATGAACCAAGAGCAATATTTAAAAAATGCTTAAAGTGAATATTTCCTCTGTTTGAGCCTTCTGCAATATTTGAAGGAATAGAAACCGAAGCTCTATTCATTTGGCTCATCAATCCATATTGTTCTGTTTTAGGAAAATCTAAACAAAGTTTGTGAATATCAGAAGCAACTCCCATTGCTAATATCCAAATTTTCAGATTTTTGAAATTATGTCTCATACCTTCTTTCTTTTTAAGGCTAAGATAAAAGAGCTAATCTTGATTCTTTCTTCTTTTCTCTTTCTTCTAAAAATTACTCAAACTCAATCAAAAGCTGTCCTTTTTCAACTGCCTGTCCTTTTTCAACAGTAATAGATTTAATTACACCTGAACGTGGCGAATCAAAGCTGTTCTCCATCTTCATTGCTTCCAGAATCAACAGATTATCGCCTTCCTGAACTTCTTGTCCAACGGCAACATTAATTTCTAAAATCAATCCAGGCATGGGTGCTTTAATGGCATTAACCAATTTCGTTTTTCCAACTTCAAAGCCCATTTCTTTGATCAACTGATCTAAATGATTGGCAATGGAAACCACATATTCATTGTTATTTACAACTACCGTATAGGTTTTGTTGATGAAATCGGTGCTTACCACTTTTGCGTGATACGAAGTATTGTTGTGTAGCACGTGAAAACTTTTTTGATCCAGACTTACCGCATCAACAGCGAGCATTTGCTCTTCTGAAAATTCAAAATGATGTTCTTTATTTACAGAAACTTTAAGTGTGTTGTTCATTTTTATTTTTATTTCAAAGCCGTAAAGTTATTTAAAAAAACGCAATTAACAGTGATCAAATCGAGGTTTAATAGATTCACACGTTGATTATTGCGATATTTGTCAGAAAAAGATATGTCAAAGTTTTCCGTAGTTTTTATGCCCGATGCGGCAACCATAGAAATCATCAAACAAATGAAACTGCAATTGGCGGATAAAACGGGTTGGTTTAACAGTAAAAATTCACTGGCACATTTTACGATTTTTGAATTTTTGGAAGATGATACAAACATCCAGCAG
>DATGMY010000193.1:0-7424 GCA_035307005.1 Flavobacterium sp.
TCAATGGATTATCATTACAATGGTTGATAAAAGCCTATCAAAACACTTCGGACAAATCGAAGTTTTTCAACAACTTTTTTGTCAAATTAGCCGGAACCCAAAAACTGCGTCAGCAAATAGAACAAGGATTATCTGAAAAAGAAATCAGGAAAAGCTGGCAGACTGATTTAGACCGCTTTAAAAAAACACGCGAAAAATATTTGTTATACAGTGATTTTTAACGTCAATTTATTACTCTATCGCTGTTATTATCTGATATTTTTTCTTATTTTTGAGGAAATGTAACACACAAAGTTTAGTGCTATGAACGTAACAGACACTATTATTTCATTTATTGATCGTTTCCAGACTCTTTACGAATGGTTTTTAAGATTTATCGGTCGTGTTGTGGATTTATTTGACCGTTTTAAAGACTTGGTCTTAAGCTTGGTCGAATACGTTATTGATACGTTTGATAACGAACAGGATGCCAACGCTTTTTTAAAGAATTATTTAGAAAACGAACATAGTTTTATATAAGGCACTTTGCCTATGATAAATAAAGCAAGCTACCTGAAAAAGGTGGCTTTTTTATTTTAAAGGCATTTTCTTCTTCATCTCTTCCACAACTGCAAATGCCGCCGGGCAAATAGCTACATTTTTTAAAGTCAGCGCACTGATTTGCTGAAACTTTTTTCGGTCGGTATGTGGGTATTCTCTACAAGCTTTGGGGCGTACATCGTAAATCAAACAATAATTTTCGGCATCTAAAAACGTACAAGGAACATTTTGCAGCACATAGTCTTTGTCCTCGTCTATACGCAAATATTGATTAGCAAACTGCTGCGGTTTCATACGCAAATGTTTGGCAATGCGTTCAATGTCGGTTTGTGTAAACAATGGTCCGGTAGTTTTGCAACAATTGGCACACGTAAGACAGTCTGTTTTCTTAAAAACATCGTTGTGAATTTCCTGCATTTGATAATCTAAATCTTTTGGTGTCTTTTTCTTTAACTTATCAAAATATTTCTTGTTTTCAGAATGCTTATCTTTTGCTAACTTTGGCAATTGTTTTAAATACTTTTCCATTGCATTTTTAAAACTGTAAAATTACAAATAATCAACGAATATGTTTAAAGATCTTTTTGGCAAAGCAATGCTGGATTATGTTACCGGTAAGCAACCCGGAAATTTATGGACGGCAACGAATATCAGCGAAGCAGACGAAATGGATGTTGTTTATTTGTTTCGTTCTTTTGACGAAATGCCCGAAATCGAACAAAAAGCATTAAAACTTGCCCGTGGAAAAGTTTTAGATGTAGGTTGCGGGGCGGGAAGTCATACTTTGTATTTACAGGAAAAAGGATTGGATGTACTGGCTATTGATGTTTCTGCAAATGCCGTAGAAACTTGTAAAATCCGTGGTGTACAAAAAGTCTGTCAGATGAATTTACTGGATGTCCCTGCTGATGAAAAATTCGATACAATTTTATTATTGATGAACGGCACCGGGATTTTTGGCAAACTGAAAAATACCGACAAATACCTGTCTAAATTAAAAGAATTACTGACAGACAACGGACAAATTTTAATAGACAGTTCCGACTTGATTTATATGTTTGATGAAGATGAAGACGGCGGAAAATGGATTCCGATGTATGGCGATTATTACGGCGAACTCACTTTTTGCATTACCTATAAAAACCAACAGGAAGAGCCTTTTGACTGGCTTTATTTAGATTACAATACCTTGCAAAACGCTTGTATGGCACAACAATTAAATTGTGAATTGATTTTAGAAGGAACTAATTTTGATTATTTAGCGAGAATTACAAAATTGGGAAATTAATCAAGTAGTTAAGCCTATCAGGAACAACTTGAAAAATACCAATCCGCTCTCCTACATCATATATTTCATAATAATTCCCTGCATTTCTTCTTTGAAAGTATCCGATTTGTTGGCCAATACCACTTCATAATTCTTCCGGATCATAATGTATTTTTTTGCCAAAGGCGATTCATAAAATACAATCAGCTTATCTACTTCGTCCTGAGACAAATTTTGAGAATAGTAAGCAATAAGCCTGGTTTTCTGTCTTTCGATCAGGGGTTGCAAATCTTTTTTAAAGTTTTCACGATTTTCAGTTGATAATTGTTTTGACAGCTGATCTGCAATAGAGTAAAATTCCTGTAATTCTCCGGATAGTTCCACTAACTTTTGGACGTCGTTTTTGTTTGCCTGCCCAAACATCCCTAAAGTGAGAAATGTACATACAAATAGATAGATATACTTTTTCATCATACAATTTTTTAAACAAATATAACTTATTTTACGGAATATCCAAATATTTATGCGTTTGTGTTGAAATAGCCCACTTAGGATGTTCTTTGACGTATTCTATTAAAACCGGCAGCATCTCGTCTTTTTTGCTCCATTCTACCTGAAGATAGAGTCGGGCATTTTTATTGACTTTTTCGGCTTGTTGTTCAGCAAAAATAAAATCATGTTTATTATAGATGATACATTTCAGTTCATCTGCAGCGTCATAAACACTCTGAACCGGCAGTTTTGCTTTTTTAGGCGACAGACAAATCCAGTCCCAGACACCGGAAAGTTCATAAGCCCCCGATGTTTCTATATTGGTTTGAATTCCTTCTTTTTTTAACTGTCCGGTCAGATAATCCAGATTCCACATCAATGGTTCCCCACCTGTGATTACAGCAAGTTTTCCGTGGTTTTTGGCTTGTTGCACAATTTCCTCAACCGCTACCACCGGATGCAGGTCTTTGTCCCAGCTTTCTTTTACATCGCACCAATGGCAGCCAACATCACAGCCAGCCAGCCGAATAAAATAAGCTGCGTGTCCGGTGTAAAACCCTTCGCCTTGAATGGTATAAAAAGCTTCCATTAAAGGTAGTCTGGTAACTGAATCGCTTTTGTTTGTCATTGCTGATTTTTTTGCAAAGATACAACGATTCTCTAAAAGATGAAGTCCTAAAAAAAGGAGCAACTTTTAAAAAATTGCTCCTCTCTGATTATTTTGCTGCGTTTACTTGTTTTCTTGCATATTCGTTGGTCGAATCTAATTGCAATACTTTTCTGAAATAAGTGACCGATTTTTCCGGATTGGTAGTCTGATTATAGTTTCCAATCATTGTATAAGCTTCAATTAATGCTTCCTGAAACATTGGTTCATTTTCCATTCCTTTTTTACTCAAAAGATCGATAAAACTTTCATAATCTTTTTCCATCTGAGCTAAAGAGGTGGCGGTATTAAGATTTCTGTTGACACGTGCACTGATCAGTGCTGCTTCAAAAGTAGGAGTTTTTCTCATCGAAACATCCAAGTCTGCTTTGGCTTTCTGCAACTGATCGTTGAACATCGGTGTATCACTTGCCATATAAAGTGCATTTCCTTTATAGTACATATCATATACGTAATATGGTGATTTTTCATCTTTTGAAGCTAAGTCAAATACAAAATAGGCTTGCTCATAATGTTCGTCTTTAAACAAATCCATTCCCAGATTATGTAAGGCAACACCTAACTGTGGGGTTTCTTTCACAGCCTTTGTCATCTCATCAATAGATCTCTTATACACATCTTCATTAAACGTCCCGTCTTCATTGCGTGAGGCTTCCAGTTCTGACAATCCTTTATATAAATAATCGATAGGCAGAATTTCTTCTTTATTTCTTTGAACATCAAAATACATATTGATACTCTCTTGTGCATCAAGGAATCTTCCGTTTTGGAAATCCGCAATAGCACGATAGCGATACATATAGAAGTTATCTCCGCGGGTAAACCATTTGGTTCTTACAATATCGCCCAAAGCTTTATATTGTTTATTTTTAATCAGATAGTTTGCCAGCTCATTGTCACTGTCCAAACTTTCCCCTATCATTCCGTGGTATTTAAAATAATTTTCTACCCCGGGTTGCATTAGAGACGGATCGTCTTTGAAACGGGCATAATCCGCATAGGTCAGTGCTATTTGTTTATAGGCATCAGCGTAATCCGGATCCATTTCCATGATTTCCTCATACAGCTCTATCGCTTCGGCAAATTCGTTTCCTGCTCTGAAAACATCTGCTAATTTCATTTTTGGAAGCACACTTTCCGGGAACATTTTATAGGCTGCATAATACACTCTGCGAGCATCTATAAACTGCTTTTCAGCAAAATAGATGTCTCCGCGGGCAATATGCGGTTCGGGCGTTTTATCATTTACCATTAATGCTGCACCGATAAACAGATATGCTTCTTCGTAATCAGGTTCGGGTGCAAAAGTATAGGCATGAGCCACGTCAAGATACGTCTGGAAATCTCCAAGAGCCAACTCGCGCGTTGCCGCATTGAACTTAGACTTTGCTTCACGGTTTTTCTTTTCAAGCAGTGAAAGCTTTCCCACACCAAGGTTATTAATATCCCGGTTTTTAGGAGTTCTCAAGCCTTGTTTGAAATAATAACTTGCAGAATCACGGTTATCTTCGTCGAGATGGATAAGCCCCATACGGTAATAATGCATTCCGTTCTGAGGCTGCGTTCTTATAAGTTTATATAATTCCTTTTTTGCAACATCATACTGACCAAACTTCATTGCTGTGTCGATGTCTCTTCCTGAAGTATAATCGTTTTGTGCAGCGGTATTAAAAACCACAGCTAATAAAGCGATGCTTAGTGTAATTTTTCTATTCATAATATACGTTCTATTGAGTCTGAATTATTCTACTATATTAATTTCTCTCTTTGGTAATTTAACCGGCATTAAACCGGATTTTAACACGATACGCTGTCCTTTGTCTGATGCAGCAAAACTTGCAAACCCTGTTCCCAGACCTGTTTTCCCCTGTACGTCAACAATATTTATCGTTCGAACCAACGGATAGGTATCGTCTGCGATAGTGCTTTGTGAAGGCCTAAAATACTGTTTCAGTGAATCGTTGTAAACATACAGCGACCGCAGTTCTTTAATACTTTCTTTTAAATTTTCATCGGGCTGCACCATCCAGTTGATTCCCACAACTCCAATTGCTTTGGGGTTTTTATTGATATAATCTGCAATTTCTTCAACCGTTTTCGTGTAATAAACATTTTGACTGATTTCTTTTATCCCTGCATCTTCCTTCATTTTTGCCACCAATGCCGAATTTGCATCGTGAAAAACCAGTATTTTATCCGAAGGTTTTGCACCTTTAAATATATCAATTATTTCCCGATAATCAATTAATGTATCCACAGATGATTTTTGTGCCACAAAAAGAATCGCATCTTTGGCTATCGGAGTGATTTTAGGTACCGCTCTGCCCTGAAACGCTTTCAGTTCACGTTCTGAAAATTCTTTAGGCAAAACTGCCAATCGGTTAGTATCAGTGCTCAGTGCATTTAAAATTTCATTTTGCGACATCATTTTTAATCGAATATCAGCTTGATTGTAATAACTTTTAAACACCTCATTGATATCCTCAACTATAGGATAGACCGATGATTCCACATACATTTCCACCGTACCTCTGTCATAAGCTTCTTTTACTTCGGAAGTTTCGTTTTGCACATCTTTCTTGCAAGATGCTAAAGTCCCCACTAATAATACTGACCAAAAAAGCTGTTTCATAACCGACACATTAATCAATTGCTAAATCTACTAAATTTTTTTTTAATAGACTTTACAAAAACTGTATTTTTAACACTACATTTTTTTTGACCATGATTTCCTTCGTTTTTATATGAGAGCAGGATCCTTTTTCCATAATTTAAAACCAGATGATTCTCTGTTACAAAAGAAAAAGCTGTCTGAAAAAAACATCTTTTGACAAACGCAAGACTTCTTTTCAGACAACCTCTCTTTTATTTTAGTTATTAATTTTAATCTTTATAGGCAGCGTAAACATAGAACGTACAGTAGTGCCATTGTGTTGTGCCGGTTTCCAACGAGGCATTGACTTTAATACCCGAATCGCTTCATTTCCTAACCCCTGCTTGTCGTCTAATACTTTAATATCCGAAAACGACCCGTCTTTTTCCACTACAAACCGCAAACGAACAACTACTTCATTCACATTACTGTCTATAGTTCCCGGAGAGAATTTTCGGCTAAAACGATCATAAAAAGCTTGAAAACCTTCATTGGGCTGCGCTTTAACCTGTACCAAAGTTACAATAGCATTTCCTGCAACTGCTGCTTCGGCAGGTTCTCTCGTAACTATGTCTGTCCCTTCCACAGCAGTCCCCGCTTGTCCTCCTTCTGTTCGAATCACACCATCGGGATTAGCTTCTGTAGTATAGGTACCTGACTGAATCTCATCACTAAATTCGTCTTGTGCGGCTAAAGTCTCTGTTGCTTCTTCATCTTTTCCCACCACAGTTTCCGTTAATTTGATGTTTTCACGTACATCTGCCAAAGCTCCGGCAGGTTCTGTATCATCAGAAAGTTCTTCTGCTTCATGTTCTACGGGTTTTGGCAACTCAGGCACCTCTTCTTCCCGTTCTGTGTCAACGGGAGCTACGAGAACCACAGGATCATCATTAGGATATTCTATAATTATTGCCCGCTCAGAATTTCGGGCGGCATAAAGATGAGAACCTCCAAAAACAATGCTCATAATTCCTAAACCTATCAATAGTGCCAACAAAGTGCTTTTGGCACTTTCCTGTCTCAACTTGTAGGCTCCATACAATTTATTGCGTCCTTCAAACACAACATTGCTCCACTCTTTTCCAAATAAATTCAACTTACTCATAATTTTTGTTTTTAATTAATGCGTAGTCATTTATTCATAACATCTCCAATATTTTTAATAGTTACTTAAACATCCTTTACAATATAACGAATCTTTCTGACATTTTATTATACAAAAAGGGAAATATTTTATAGAGGTCATCAGATAATTACCTATTTTTAAACTTTGTAAAACCCTTTAACACAACGTTTGTCATTCCGTAGGAATCTCTTATCAGTGCCGGTAAAGATGCTTACAGCATGACAAACATAATGGTAATTTTAAAAAACTATTGATTTACAGCGTTGTTTCAATATATATGTATGAATTTAAGTTATGACCTCTAATATTTTATATACATAAAAATCCCTGTCTGAGTTGTAACTCAGACAGGGATTTTAAACTTTATTTACAGAAGCTTTAAAAAGGAAATTCTGATGTAACCTCAGAACAACAGATAAAGTTTTTCGGTTTACTTTTCTTTATTTGATTACTCACGGTCTGTTTCAATATTAACAATCCGGTAAAACCTGAAGATACTATACACAATCAACAATATTCCAAAAAGCAATCTTCTGGTATAAGATAGTGTTAGTGGAATATCTTTCCAGAAAATAAAAATACAGCCAAGCGTGAAATAAAGTATAAGAAACAAAATTCCAAAAAAGAACAAAAACCGCTGTAAAAGCGATTTTTGTCTAAAGTTATGTTTAAAGTTTTC
>DATGMY010000194.1:0-7386 GCA_035307005.1 Flavobacterium sp.
GAATTAACAATTTAAGCTATGGCAATTATTGTAAACCTTGACGTAATGCTTGCCAAACGCAAAATGCAGTCGCAAGAACTGGCAGACAAAATTGGCATTACCACCGCCAATCTTTCTATTTTAAAAACCGGAAAGGCAAAAGCCATTCGTTTTTCTACCTTAGAAGCCATTTGTAAAGAACTCAATTGCCAGCCCGGAGATATTTTGGAATTTGTACCTGACAATGAATCATAAAAAAAGAAGTAACAAAAAGTTACTTCTTTTCACGTTAATTAATTCTTTCCGAATTTACGCTTTAAGAAATTCATAAATCCGGGTTCGACAATATCAATCCCGATACCGAAATTACTATCAGCCACTTCGTGATAAGCATTCTTTACTTTTTCGATTTCATCCAGTGGAATTTCTTTGTTAACCAAGGGGTCGTAGGTAATCAACACTTTTCCGGAATTTTTTGTAATTGTCTTTTTGGTTTTATGTTTAAAATATTCATTCTCAATATTACATTCCTGTACTGTAAATCGTTCTTCAGTATCGATTTTTTGATCCGTTTCCAATAAAATTTCATAACGTTCACTGTCAAAGCTGTGCCAGTAACTCGCGTCTTTGTGCTGGAAATCACGCAAACCGTTCTTTAATAAATTTCGGTCAAAATACATCAGAAAACGGTTGCCTTTCTGATCCATAAAATACGGCTGTTCGATCGTTGCCTGATAAAGAATTGTAAATTCATTATTGACTTTATCATCCTGAACGATGTCTATGGTAGCATCTTTAAATACTTCCCGAAAATCTTTTCCATTTCGGTCGTTGCAGTAGTTTAGCGTGTAAAAAAGTGAATTGTTCCACGAATCTAAAATCTCCCGCTTATTGGTATTTCTGAAATAATTGCGCATATTATTAGCCCGATTGTATCGGTAGGTCGATCTCAGAGTCATTTTTCCATTATTACCTGTAGCTTTCAAATGAATGTTTTCGTCGATGCTGTATTCTTTCAGATAAATCGGCTTACGAATCTTCAAGTCCTGATCAGGTGCTACTTCCATATAAAAACAGAAACTTAAAACCGCACGTTTCTCTAATTTTCCATATTCATTGCGTGCCGTAGTATCTATAAAATATTCTTCACCCTGATGCTTGATTTTCACAATCACGTGATTGAACGACAACAAAGAAGGGAGATAATATTTCAGGTAAAAATCTGCTGCATAATTGACCAACACAATTGAAGCATCAACTTTGAGATAGTCTAAAATAACTTTCAATAAAACCGATTTAGCTTTACAATCGCCCTGTTTGTTTTGATAAGTTACCGATGGATGTTGAGGTTTATGCCCATTCATTTCATCGGCATTAAATGTATAATAAATATTGTTTTGAACGTACTCAACAGCAAACTGTATTTTTTCGTCCTGAGAAGACAATGCATCAAGCTTTTCGATCAAATCCGGCGCAAAAGATTTTAAAGACGAATTTTCCAAAACATCCTGATACAACGGATAAATATAGTTCGACAATTCATTCCAGGTGGCATCACTTACAAAATCAATAAAAGGAAAAAGTTCTCTGCCAGCATCGACCTGATTAATGTAATTTTCGTAATGCAGCTCAAAAGCTTGTCCTTTTTCCAGATAAGCTGTTTCATCAGGCAATACTTCTCCTTGTTCATTGCGGAAAAAATATTTTTTATAGACAACCCTCTTACTACGTTCGTTGATAAACTTATAGTTATAAGTACCATATGCCCAGTAAGTGTCTGGTGTTACGTAAACGTGTTTGGCAAAACTTTTTCTCAAAAACTCCTTTTCGGCAAAAACTTTCACTTTACAATCTTCCAAAATAAGCACATCATTTAAATGCAGGTCTTTGATAGAGATATTTAGTTTTTTTGAACTGCTTAATACACCGCCTCCACTTTGGTTTTCATTGTCCAGAACTTTGATTTTTGTGTCGGGAATCTTATCAATCAAAACTCCGTTTCTCAACACGCTGATTCGGTGAATATCAAACCGTTCGTTTTCTTCCAAAACCAGATCATACACCGATGCACGTTCCAGATTTTCAGGTTGGCTCAATGTATATGCCATCAAAGCATAATCGGCATTTTGCCCATCGTCTGTATAAAAATATTTGTTGAGGAAGAAACAAAAATCGCGTCCTGCGGCGGTTTGTTCTTCTGAAAACGGCGTTTCTTTGATAAGTACTTTTATCTCTTCATCTGAAAGAGAAACAGCCCACGGTTGGGCTTCACAAAAACGATACAAATTTTCTGTGGTTAATTCCATAAACTCTAAGATTTTCTTTTCTGTTTCTAAAATTAATAAAAAAATCCAGACATAAAAATTCTTTTTTAAATCTGTAACTTTATAAGGTTTTTGTACCTTTAAAATAAAAACTTATGACCGAAAGAACATCAATATTTCTATCTATACTCGATAACGACTTTTACAAATTCACGATGCGATATGCCGTGATTAAATTATTTCCCGATGCCAAAGCCCGTTATCAATTTATCAACAGAGGAAAACACGAATTTCCCGAGAATTTTGTCGATCCTTTACGCTAAAAAGTTCAGCATGACAAAACTTACAATATTTAACTTTTTAACCATCTAACTTAAAACAACAAAATGTTCCAAGAAAATCAAAAGTTACATATCCCAACAGACGATACCATTATTTGGAAATATTTAGACCTTTCTAAATTCCTGGACTTATTAATGTCTAACAGAATGTTTATGGCACGGTCTGATAAGTTTGAGGATCAGTTTGAAGGGACATTTAGCGAGCCTACTTACGAGGAAATTAAAAAACTTTTGGCTGATAATCCGGAATATTTAGATGCATACAAATCAAAACGCAAGAATATTGTCATCAGCAGCTGGCACGCCAATTCGTATGAAAGTTATGCCATGTGGCAGGTTTTCACCAAAAACAACGAAGGTTTGGCAATACAATCCACTATTGGAAGTCTGAAAAAATCATTGATCGAACCCCGAGCGGATCAATTTGTCGGCGAAGTCAATTACATCGACTACAAAAAAGAACATATTCCGTTTGATGATGATTTCTTCCCTTTCCTCTTTAAACGAAAAAGTTTTCAGTACGAGCATGAAGTCCGTGTAATCACTGATGTTACCCACTTAGACTTAAATGTGAACGAAGGCGTAAAAGTCTTGATTGACATCAACAAAATGATCGAACGTTTGTACATTCATCCCAAATCTGAAAACTGGTACAAAAAATTAGTTATTGAAGTGGTAGAACGATTAGGTTTTGAATTTACCATCGAAAAATCAGACTTAGAAAGTGATATTTTGATTTAGGAATTACAAGATTAAAATTATTCTTGGTAAAAAATGCAGATAAGCATTGATTAAACACTTTTTATACACAACATCATTACTAAAAACAAAACTACACTCTGCCTTTCAAGGCATTAAACACCCAAGCGTTTGCGAGAAAACCAATTCCTACGGTTACAAATCCCCAACCCGATATTTCGCTGTATTTGAAGATGCCCATTCCAATTAGCAACAATCCCATTACCACCATTATTCCTGTAGCATATCCCAGAATTTTGTTTTTATTTAATCCCATTATGTTTTATTTTTTGCAAATATCGGTTTTTATCTGAATATTTTTATCAATAACTCTTTTAACAAATCATCATGCGTCATTGCACTGGCATTGACTCCTTTGCTCTTCAAATCAGATTCACGAATAACCGCAATGCTCTCGCTGACCTTTTTCATTGGATACAGTTTGCTGGCTGCCTGATAATCTTTTAATCCGTATTGATGTACACCAATTTGCCTGGCTATATCTGTAGGATTGGCTCCTGAATTTTTATAAACAACACCGTGGTATTGCAATAAGCGAGAGAAAAAATTATAAAGCAATGCCGTGGTTACCACAAAAGGGTTGTTTTTGGTATTTAACGCAAAATTTTTGGCAATACCAAACGCTTTTGCTTCATTTTTATAGGCAATAGCATTAATCAGTTCAAAATTATTGTATTCCTTGCTGATTCCGATGTGTTCTTCAATCAAATCTGCGTTGATCAGCTGTTGACCTTTCAGCACCATTTTAAGCTTTTCGATTTCCTTGACAATTTTACTCAAATCGTTTCCAAGAAATTCCACCAGCATAGAAACAGCTTTGGGTTCTATTTGCAAATTTTGTTCATCTACAAATGTTTTGATCCAGCTTTCTACCTGATAATCTTTTAGTTTATTGCTTTCAAATATTTCAGCATCGGCTGATTTTGAGAGGGTTTTATACAATGCTTTGCGCTTGTCAAGTGTTTTATATTTATAACAAAAAACCAAAACAGTGGTAGGTTGCACCGATTTAAAGTAATCTGCAAACTGCTCTATGGTTCGGTTAAGATCCTGAGCTTCCTTTATAATGAGCAGCATTTTTTCGCCCATAAACGGATACTGGCGTGCCTGTGACATAATCTCGTTTACGCTAACATCTTTGCCATAAAGTGTCGTTTGATTAAAATCTTTTTCATCCTCCGGAACAACATTTTTTGACAAATAACCGGCAATATAATCAATGTAAAAAGACTCATCGCCCATTAAAAAATAGACCGGCTTGTAATCGCCTTTTTTAAATGAAGCCAATAATTTTTTGAGCTCATTCATAAACTTTCGTTATTTTATACAGGTTTATTAAAAGAGAATGAATAAATTTGCTGGATGCGTGATTTAAATTTTCCCAAGTTTCAATTTCGGTTCAAAAATACAGAAAATAAATGGTATATTTTTGATGAGATCAGGAAAAAATACGTGTTTTTGACTCCAGAAGAGTGGGTCAGACAACATGTAGTCCGTTATCTGACCGAAGTGAAAGGGTATTCTAAATCATACATCAACTTAGAAAAAATTGTTAAAATAAACGGTATGAACAAACGCTACGATGTGGTAGTTTTTAATCCAAAAGGAGAAATTTTTCTTTTGGTGGAATGCAAAGAACCCAACGTAGCCATTACACAAACAGTTTTTGACCAGATTGCACGCTACAACAGTAACTTAAATGCGCAGTTTTTAATGGTCACCAACGGTTTGAATCATTATTATTGTAAATTAGATTATTTAAACGAGAATTATCAGTTTTTGACTGATTTGCCCTAATTAAAAAGTAATGAATAAAAAGTTTATATATTCAAGTTTGATTGTTTGTTCTGTTTTTATTTCGTGTGAGAAAAAAAAAGACCTGCTAAATACCAATGTAAATAAAGACACTATTACTGAAATTATTTATACCAATGATCCTGACTATGTGCTTTCCAACAAAAACGCTCAGGAATTGATTGAACACCTGGAAAATGAACAAAATGCTCTGAAAGAAAAGTTACAAAAAGCCACACGCAAAGAGGCTGAAGCACTTTATCTTGATTATTATAAAAAACTCAGCGTAATAGTAGATTCAATTAATACAGCCGAAATCAATACACTGAAACTTTACCACGAATTTAAAGATCACAAACCCGATTCTGTCCTTCAAAAAGAAGAGATTTACGACAAAGTGAACCTTTATTTCCGAAAAATAGATTCTAACCATTACGATTTCAGAATTAAACCCGGTTATTATTACAACCTGTTTCACAATAAGGTGTCGCCGGAATATAAAGAGTACATGAAACTTCGGTATGAAGAACATAAAATGGCGTACGAAGAACAGGTTTCCAATGAAAAAATCACTTTAGAAAAACGTCGTGAGCTTATTATTAAGTGGGAAAAATTCCTTACTACTTACAAAAATTTTAAATTCATTGATTACGCCAAAAGATCCTATACCGAAAATTTGACGTTATATCTTTTTGGTTCATCCACTCAGCCAACTTTTGAGATTACTACAAAAAAACTGTATGTAGAAAACGAACAGGAATACATTTCTTTTGTCAAAAAAAATCCACAATTGATTTCTGCTGAAATTACCAAAGCGTTTTTAAAACACTTCTATGAAAACGATAAAAACTTTACTGCAGAAGAGTTTTATGTGGACTTGAAAGGTTTTACAAAAAAAATAATTGCAGAGAAAGTAAAGTAATGCAACGTATCGCTGTGGTTTTGCTAAACTGGAACGGTTTAGATTTGTTGAAAAAATTTCTTCCTTCGGTGGTGAAACACTCTTCCGAAGCTGTTGTTTACGTTGCCGACAACGCATCAACCGATGCTTCCAGAACGTTTATTGCAGAAAATAATCCTGAAGTGAAATGGATTCAACTTCCTCAAAATTATGGCTATGCCAAAGGTTACAACGAAGCTTTGAAGCAAATAAATGAAGAGATTCTGTGTCTGATCAACACGGATATTGAAGTTACGGAACATTGGCTGCAACCTGTTTTGAACATTTTTGAAACACAAGCAGATATTGGTATTATTCAACCTAAAATACTGGATTACAATAATAAAAACTATTTTGAATATGCAGGGGCTGCAGGCGGATTCATTGATAAATATGGATTCCCGTTTTGCAGAGGACGTATTTTTGACACCATTGAAAAAGACGAAAATCAATATCCGTCTCAGGAAATATTTTGGGCATCGGGTGCTTGTTTATTCGTGAGAAAATCTGTTTTTCAACAATTAAACGGCTTTGACGAAACCTTTTTTGCTCATCAGGAAGAAATTGATTTTTGCTGGCGCGCATTTAATCAAAATATTACCACATATTATTGTGCTGAAAGTACTGTTTTTCACGTGGGAGGCGCTACTTTGAAAAAATCGAACCCAAAAAAAACGTATCTCAATTTCAGGAACTCGCTTTATATGCTGTACAAAAATTTACCTGAACAAAATCGGTTTGGTATTCTCTTTAAACGCCTGTGTTTTGACGGTTTGGCAGGAATCAAGTTTTTATTTGCATTACAACCTTTACACACTTTGGCCGTGGTAAAAGCACATTTTGCTTATTACGCTCAATTAAAACATTTAAAAAACAAAACCTCTCAAAATCCGAAAGCCAATTATTTTTATACACTTTCTATTGTTGAAGCATATTTTTTCCAAAAAAAGAAACGTTTTCCGGAGGTTCCAAAATCATTTTTTACTTTAAACACATAGGTATTTCCTGAAACAAGTGAAACTCCTAAATCCACACATTCTATTGAATTTCATGCAATTAGACCAAAAATATACAGAAGTGTATTAAAAAGGAATAGGACGAGTGTTGTTTTTTTATTGGGTAAATCTACTTAATTTTACAGAAAATGATACAAACTATTTTAAAATCGTTTTCCATAAACAAAATCTATTATCAGATAAAAATAAACAATAAAATTGATATAGAACAGCCAAATATAGATTGTACATTTGCAATGTAGAAAAATGAACAAATAATTATTAACTCATAAATTAAAAAAACTATGGCATTA
>DATGMY010000195.1:0-4250 GCA_035307005.1 Flavobacterium sp.
GATGTCCAAAAACTCGTGTTATGTTTGCAGGGTTGATGTAAAATATTCACAATAGGAGAGGTGCCGGAGTGGTAACGGAGCAGATTGCTAATCTGTCATCGGGTAACCGATGCCAGGGTTCGAATCCCTGTCTCTCCGCAAATGAGAATTACAAACATTTAAAAACCCACTAAATTTGATGATTTAGTGGGTTTTTTGAATAATGTTGTTTTCTTTCATTACCTCACTTCTCTGATTACATACACGTAACCCGAATAAGTATCATACGAAGTTGTAAATACATAATAATACGTTCCGGCAGGCAATAATTTACCACTTTTGTCTTGCCCTTTCCATTGATTGGTATATCCTTCACCGTGCTGATAGACTAAACTCCCGTAGCGATTGTATATTTTCAGGTCTATCAGATTGAAAATTTCCAGATCAAAACCATCGTTTAAACCGTCTCCATTGGGTGAAATTCCTTTTTGTATATGACAGCCATCGAGTAAATTCACTAAAAAATTATCGGTATTGTTTTCTTCGTCAATTTCGAAAATCATTCCTTTTCCGGTTCCATCGTCATCTACTACTGCGGTAACTTCAAATTTAATTCCATAATTATTAGGCGTTGGTAGCAGAATATTTCCGGATATACTTCCTCCGATCGGAACATCAAATGCTGTTTCGTCTGTACCGATTAATTCTTCTCCGATATAAAAAGCAATGGGAGTCCCTTTTTTTAATAAATGCTCTCCATTAATATTAGACACCGTATAATGCAAATTTATTGTTCTGCTAAAACAAGTAATATCTACCTTGTCTATATCAATTGTTGCATCAGGTAAAATAGAACCAAATGATAAAGCAATGCCATTTAAAATTACAACATCACCGGCAGTTATCACTTGTACTTCTACAGAAGTGTCTCCTTCCGAAATATAGTCATCCATCATATAATAATCCAGATCCATATTCCATAATTCTGTAGAATTGGTAAAACTATTGGTTGAGTTAAACGGATTATTTGGCGGATTTATAGCATTGCTTGCAATATAATTGTTTATTTTCAACTGTTCGTTAGCGATGCCGGCATCGCCTTCCCAAACCAAAAAACCAATTTTTGAATCGTTGACATCAGTAACTTCAAATCCGTCCAAATGAATCGTTACATCAGGATTTCCGCCGTCAATTCCCGTAAAACCATCATAAACGGTTACTAAATTTTTAGGTAGAGAAGCTTGCTCATACACAATGATTATAGCCCAGCCTCCGTAATTTATTCCGTGCTCACAGTAAACCGGGATCAAACTTCTAAAGTCAAGTTCTGATAAGGTGTATTCGGTGTTTCCAAAATCCTTTACTAAAGAGGTAACATCTGCAAAAGCACCAAACATCCATAAAGCTCCTGCACTGACAGAAAATGACAAATAATAAGTCCGCTCTGAGGTAATCGGAACCTCGTTTAATTTCACGTCTAAATCTGCTTGATGAAGACCTCCGGGACCGGACCAATATAAATATGCTGATTTTACAATCTGATCATTTTCTAATTCTAATCTTGCGGAAGATTCTGTTAAAATGTCACAAGTGCTGGTTATGCTGCTGTTTGCATCATAATTTAATGTATTTCCAATCATTGTAAAATCATAGTGACCGTAAAATTGTTTGTATAAAGAGAATTCTTGCGAAAAGATCTGATTGTTGGCGAAAATCAAAACAACTACAAAGAATATTTTTTTCAGCATAAGTTAATTTTTAACAATTGCTAAAATAAAAATTAAGTTAATATTAAAAAAGGAATTGCTAAAATAAAATATTTTTGTCAAATAGTTATACTGTAATTTAATCCGTTGTTATATAAAAATCACCTCACTTCTCTGATGACATACACATAGCCGGTATAAGTGTCAAATAAGGTTCTAAATACATAATAATACGTTCCGGCAGGTAAAATTTTGCCGTTTTTGTCTTGTCCCCACCATTGATTGGTATATCCTTCACCATGTTCATACACCTCCATTCCGTATCGATTAAATATTTTTAATTCTACGAGATTGAAAATTTCCAGATCAAAACCATCATTTAAACCGTCTCCATTAGGCGAAATTCCTTTGGGAACAATACATTCGTTTAATTGTGCTTCTATAATATCATCACACCAAAGATTATTATTTCCTTTTGCTTTTACATAAACGATATAAGGAAAATAGGGAGGTTTAAACTCTGAAATATTTGTGATCTCATTTTCTTCATATACTGCATCTTCCCAGGTTGGATAATAAGTTAAATCTATTTCATCTATATATTGAAATTGCTGAGAAATCAATCTGTAAATCAGATTCAGGTTGACTACCGATGGTCGATCTTTGCTATTACAAATCATCAAAGGACGTGCAATCTCAGAAAAGACTTTTTGTTGTGCACTCACTTTAAAAGAAGTAACTGAAAAACAACCGGTTTCGATATCATCTACCCGCACCCAGATAGTTTTTGTAGAATAACTTTTTACCTCATAATTTTTAAGATTTGTAATCTGATTAATCCTTTCATTTGCACTTTCCTGAGATTCAAAATAACTGATTGTGTTGTTAGAATTTATAAGAACAGAAAGTTCATTTACTGTTAAATCAAAACGCACAAAACCGTTTCTGTTTTCGTCGCAGGCAGCTAAGTCACCAGGAGTACCAATCAACGGACTTTTAATTAACTGAACTTCCACATCATCATCATTATTGTTCTCATCTATTTCTACCACCATTCCGGTTCCTGTTCCGTCATCATCAACGCTGGCAATCAAGGTAAAATCGTCAGAAACCGTTGTAGGGATAGTAAGTGTTATTTTTCCTGAGTCCGATTCGCCAATGGGGATTGCACTGGATGTATATGTTGTCCCGACCAGTACATCGTTTGCATAAAAGGCGATCGGAATACCGGTTATGAGATCTGTTGTTCCATCAAAGTTAGAAACGGTATAAAAAACGTCTACTTCTCTGCTATTGCATTTTTTTATTACGTCATCAATCACAATGGTGGCATCGGCAAACAAACTGCTGAGTGTAACGGCAAAAGCATTTGCAATAACTAGATCCTGCCCAGATCTTATCATAAAATTCATCGAAGTATCGCCAACATTAATGTAACTCGCAATAGAAAAATAATCAATATCCATATTGTAAAGCGTGTTGGATCCGGTATAACTATTTGTTCCGTTAAAAACATTGTTTGCCGGATTTAAGGGCGGATTACTAACAATATTGTTGTTGATCCGCAATTCCTCGGATACTGCAATATTGTCATCGCCTTCCCAGACCAGAAAACCTACTTTCGCTCCCGCAACACTGGTGACATTTAAACCGTTTAGTATGAAAGAAATGCTTTGATTATTAGGGTCAACAATTTGGAATCCATCGTACAAACTTACCACACGGTTGGGAAGCGTGAGGTCTTCATAAACAATAATTATCGCCCAGCCTCCATAATTAATACCTGTGGGGCAATACGGTGCAATAATGCTGTTAATATCAAAATCTGAGAAAGTATAAGTTCCGTTTCCGGTAGCAGTAACTAAATTTGTCACATCGACAAATGCACCAAAAAAAGGAAGTCCGCCTCCGGTTTGCGATACAGTAAATGTTCTTTGCGCTGTTAGAGGTGTTCCGTTGAGTTCTACGTTTAAGTCGGCTTGCTGCAAACTTCCCGAACCAGACCAGTACAAGTAAGCAGCCACAACGGTTTGGTTGGCAGCCATATTAAGATTGGCACTTGATTGTGTTAATATCGTACAGGAAGCCCCGGTTCCATTTGGATCACTGTTCAGAGTATTGCCGATCATTGTAAAATCATACGATCCTGTAAACTGCTGAAATGAAGAAACAGGTTGCGAAAATCCTGAAAAAAAAGACAAAATCAAAAGAATTAAAAGTAGTCTTTTTGCCATATTTTATGAACTTTTAAATGTTAACGGTCAATAAAGGTAAAAAAATACTTTTACATAATTGTACTGATTTAAAAATAGTTGCATAATAATATTGTATCTCTTTCTAATAATGAAAAGTGTTTTCGTGTTGATTGTAAAAAAATATTATAGAGGTCATCAGATAATTACCTATTTTTAAACTTTGTAAAGCCCTTTAACACAACGTTTGTCATTCCGTAGGAATCTCTTATCAGTGCCGGTAAAGATGCTTACAGCATGACAAACATAATGTTAATTTTAAAACACTATTGATTTACAGCGTTGTTTCAACATATGAATTTAAGTTATGACC
>DATGMY010000196.1:0-3520 GCA_035307005.1 Flavobacterium sp.
GCTACTCCGTGGTTCATCTCGTGGTTGACTGATTCCTTTCTGTTACTCTGTTAAAAATACAACTATTTTTAGAAATAAAAATGCTTCTTTGAAGTTTACGATTCTTGTAGAGTGTTTATGTATGGAAACCCAAGGCCACGAGAAGCTTCGCTAAATCTCGCGCCAGCTTGGGGGATTTGTCCTTGACAGAGCTTCTGGTAGCCATCAAATCTACATGCTTCCCAATCGTTCTAAAAGAGTGATCGTTCCCATGCACCGTAAAGACCTGCCTAAAGGAACGCTTATCAGTATTCTAAAACAAGCTGGTATTGATAAAAATGAACTTTAAGCTTGTGAAATAAGTACGTGAAACGCAGCAGTACAACTGCAGCGAAGCTGGGAATTTTAATTTGATAAAACAGATAATTGGACACATTACCTCTTTATCTATATATTCATTCAGTTTTCGCAAAAAATTAATTAATATAACCAATATTGGAACAGTTTTGTTGCGGAATAGCTTGGAGTGGGCATGCTCTAAAAAAATTAACATATTTCTATTACCTCTGCTTCACCTAAAGGTTCCTCTCCTTCATAAAACTTGACTTTCCTTCCAACTTCAAAATGATTACCCAAGTACGTATCATTTAAGAATGAAATATACACTAACCCTTTATCTCCTGGTTTAAAATCAACTTGATTAATTAATGTAATCTGACCTGATACATACATGTTATCCATAAATTTAAAAAGTGGACGGTACCCAGAGACAAACGCAGTTTGTCTTTTATGTTGACCATCGTATAAATTAAGAATTGCTTTAACTTTAATCATTTATTATTATTTTAAAGGACTGTAATTCAAAGGAAAACCTCTTAATCTGTGTAGTTGTCCTGCCGGTATTGAGAGTCATTCATCCCATCTGCACCGAATTTATGTATGGAAACCCAAGACCATGAGAAGGCTTCGCTTATTCGCACGGCAGCTTGGGGAAAGAGCCGCCCTCGGCAGGAGCACTTCGGTAAACTCTGTGACAACCTGCGGAGCAGAAACTCGTATTGCTGTAAAATTGATTTTAAATATTTATTTAATGTTAAATTTACTTGGATTTCATCATGGAAATCGGGGGGTTGAGTATATTCAATCGGAAGGATTTACAATTATAGATATTGGTTATCCTCAAGGTCTGACAACTGAAAGTTTATTCTACAATATGGAAATTAACACTATAAATTGGTAATAATGATGAACGAAACGCCTGAATATTTTCAATTAATCAAGGTATATTATTTAAATCAATTTACAATTTTTTCTGATAAATATCCTCCTACAGTTAATATTAATATTTTACCAACTCCAATTTTAAAAGATAATGAAGTATTGAATAATTATGGATTGAAAATTACAATTGATAATCAAAAAACTAAAAGACAATTAGTTTTAAATTATAGAGAGGGTCCTAATGCAGCAAAAACTATAAGTAATCATATTGTTTTCGAAATAAAAAACACTTTGAAAAACTCCAAACATTCTCGAAATAATTTTTTCATTGGAGATTTTTGCGAATTTTATGATATTGAATTATCTGAGCCCTCATTTTATGAAACAACTGGAGAAAATTATTCATTAGAAAAATTCAAAAAGTATATAGATGCGGTAAAATCTATTATTGAAAACACTAATCTTAAAGATATTCTTGAAGGAAAAATTTGGATAGATATCCCCATTAATATGAAACCTTATAAATGAAAGTTCTCCTCCAAATATTCTTTTTCTTCCTCACTTGGTTTACATCAAGTGCCACTTTCTCAGTCCCAAAATTTGTTGTCCCAACTAACACAACAATTTTTCAAAAAACCGAGCAAGTAACCCACTCAGAAAAAGCAATAATTGGAGTAGAAAATTTCGCCAGAAGTTCAATAGAAGAACAACAAGAAACAAACACCACTTTCCACCAAAACACATTTCCGTTTTCAAGTTATTTGAAGAAGGGAAATTCCTGTGTTTTAGATTTTCAAAAAGCAGCTTCTCCTTACCAAGTTATAGTTGCTCAATTTTCTACAAAAGAGCAGTTGAGTTTGTTGGAGAATCGCGCGCGCGTGAGAAGTGATAAGTTTGTTAGTGGGGCGGGGAATGCGTTAAGAAGGATAGATGACTTTATCCCTTCAAGCGGGACTCAGTTAATTGGAAGTACAAATAAAACAACAACTTTATTGGGTAGATGGATTCCTGACATGCAAGTAGTAAAAGGTAAAATGCTACCTAATGAGTTTAATGTAGGAACAGAATTTGGGACAGAAGCAAGTAATATTGGAGGGTTTAATTTCTTAAATATTCCCCAAATACCTCTTTTTTTTCCTTCTAACATTTCTGTTAGGAGCACAAACCTTCCCGCAAAACCACTATATTCGCAAAAACAAATTCAACTACTATGATTCAAAAAGCAATACTTACCTTATCGTTATTCATTCTGGCTTTTTCATTGAGTGCCCAAAAAGCAAAAGATGAAGCCTTAAAAACAAACTATCATTATCTAACTTATCCAGAGAAGGCAGGGGTGAGTACAAAGTTCTATGCGATGTCCATTAGCGAAGAATACGCCTGTGATGGAGCTGTTCCTGCAAAAACGTATACTACACCTATAACTGCAGATCCAAGAGGAACATTTTATCTGAATATGGTGCCTGGAGAAAAGTCTTTTTTTATTCAAGCCAAGGACCTCTACGGAAATATGATTAGTAAAAAGGAGAATTTCACGGAAATAACCATTCACACGAGTGATATACGTTTAACAAACCAAAGGGTAGACGAAAAGTCCAAGACCAATACGGCCACAGAAAAAGGTTTCTTTTTGAGTTTTGATGTAAGTGTTCCTGCTGAAATTAAGATACGCAGAAGAGGAGATATAGACGAAGTTTTAATGGATGTGAAATCCGATGGAACAATGACCAAGAAAATGACCTTTCCAACAGATGTGAAGTTTTCTAGTAAAGTTACAGATGTAGAAAGAAACGGATTTAACTCCAAAGATGACCTCATGAAGGCTTGGAATAAATATAAAAAGCACAGCACCATGGAGTGGAGAGATAAACTGCTTACTGAATTTTTTAAACCTGTCTACATGGAATATAAAAAACGATTTATGTTGTATGAAATTTGGGATCAAGCAAAAGTAAATTCAGATAAAAACAAAAAAGGAGGATACGATCATATCGCAAGCGCTGCAACTAACTTCATTGCTGTATTTGATGCCATAGAAAAAGATTATAATGCAAATAAGTTCAATAAGCAGTGGACAAAAGAATACCAAGAACAACTCAATACTTCACTAAAAGTTTGGGAAGCCTTTTTAGCAGAAACTAATTTTGACGTAAGCGTGAATGAAAATTTGGTATCCAGTGCTTACCGTCAAAAAATCCTCTTAAATTATATCCAAGGCTTAATCTATACTGGGCAATTTGACAAAGCAGAAGAAGTAATAGACACCCAATTGAAAGCCGATATAAAATCCGGTACAGGAACAGATTTAAAAAGATTGAAA
>DATGMY010000197.1:0-33572 GCA_035307005.1 Flavobacterium sp.
TAAATAGATGTTTTGAGATAATTTCCATTGCGCACCAAAAGCCAATCCGCCAGAAAAAGAGGTTATTTTTCCGTCGATTATAATATGTTCATCGTTTCCTTCGTAGTGATAATCAACAGGCAATTCCAATGAATAACTACCGTATCGAACAAACGGTGCTATATAAAATCCTTTGAAACTTTCCTTTCCGAAATACATACGTGCTTCCGGAGTGAAAGAAAAACTGGACATACTGATAGCTTTTAACTGAGCCGCTGTGGTTTTGTCGTCAACAAATGATTCTACGGTGTTTGAAAAAGGCAATCCCCTGTTGGGCATCATATTTACAGTGGCACCTACAGTAATTTTTGGGGACACCAGACGTTCATATTGTACAGAAATAGTTCCGGTGGTTAATGCCAAAGCATTTAATTTGACCATATTTTTACCATCTATCTCCGGTTTTTCGTTATTTTGTAGTTCCGCTTCCTGAGCAAAACCCATTTGGGTTACCAAACCCAATACTAATAATGCAACTTTTTTCATTTCAACTATTGTTTTTAAAAATTTTTGCAAAAATAGACTTTTTAAAATATTTTACAACTTTTTCAATAAAAAAAGAGGTATCCTTCCAGATACCTCCTCAAAATTACGAAAAGTATATTTATTTTTTTATAAATTTATTTACCGTTGCTCCTATTTTCAAAATATACGTTCCGCTTCGTAACGCACTTACATCAATTTGTGTACTGTTTTCATTGTTAACCGTTCCTGATAAAACATATCTTCCGGTCATATCATAAACAGTATATTCTTTATTGATTTTCTCTTCAAAAGACACATTTAAAATAGCTGTTGTTGGATTAGGGAATACTGAAAATTCAACTTTTTCCTGATCTTTAACAGATAAAGGATTTACCTCAAAACGGTAAATGGTATTTGGACTAGGTAAATCATATAAACCGAAAGGCTCATCGTAAGGATCGTCAGACTCCACATATAAGGGAGTTGGAATAATACCGTTACCGTCTAAATAAGCACCCTTGAAATCCACATCTGTCATATAAGCCAAAATTGCTGTAACGTAATCATCATCATTTAGCATATTCAAGTTGGTAATATTATGATCGCCATAATGGTATTCAATGCTGTTGTCTGTTTCATACAACCAAACCTGATAATTCAAAAACAAGGTTGAAGTTGAACTATTTTCCTCTTCTATTTCCAAACCTACATTTTTTACTTCCAATTTCAAAATACGGTTTCCTGTAGTACCATCAATTTGATATGAAATCGGAGACTGAGAAGGCCCCTGAAAAGAAAAGTCTCTGTCCATAATATAAGCTGTAATAGGCAATAAGATTGCGAAGTCATCACCGAATACATCTCCCAAGAAAAACTGATCGTCCCAAAAACTAAAATCATTATAAGTTTGTCCGAAAACTGACAACGGAAAAGGCGAAGTAAATGGACCGAAATCATCCCAATCCCAAACCTGCCCGTTGTTCATAGAAGTAGGATTGGTAAGGTCTGTATAAGTCCCGGTATTTTGAGAAAAGTTATAAAAATCCTGAGAGGTCTGTGCAGAAGCCTTCAGAGAAACAACTATAAAAAGGGCTAATAATGTAATTTTGTTCATAATTTAAATTTTTGTTCTATACAAAAATAGAATTTATTCCTTTATAAACAAATAATTTTCAATTAACTACCCTCTAATCAACTCTCCGCAAACAGGTGTTTGAAAGGCTTTTGAGAACTCCTCAGCGGATAATTTTTTTGGTAATAAAACCATCATTTTGGTAATAGCGGCTTCGGTGGTAATATCGTAACCCGAAATCACGCCGATCTGTTTTAGTCCGGTTCCGGTTTCGTATTTGCCCATATCCACACTTCCTCCCCAGCATTGGGTTACATTGACAATCCGAACACCTTTTTCAATTGCTTTTTCCAAGGTATTGATAAACCAAGGTTCTGTAGGGGCATTGCCCGAACCAAAGGTTTCTAAAACAATTCCTTTTAAATCTTCGATATTTAGGATGGCTTCCAAAATATACTGTGTAATGCCCGGAAATATTTTTAAAACAAAAACATTTGAATCCAACTTCTTTTCAACCTCTAATTGATCTGACGTATAAAAATCTTCTAATAAATGTTCGTTTACTTTTAAATGAACGCCCGATTCTGCCAAATGAGGTAAGTTTGGAGAAGTGAATGCGTTGAAATGTTCGGCAGAAATTTTGGTAGATCTGTTGCCGCGATACAATTTATATTCAAAATAAAGCCCGACTTCTTTAATTACCGGTTGGTTATTTTCTTTTAAAGCTGCAATCTGTATGGCTGTAATCAGGTTTTCTTTGGCATCGGTACGCAAGTCGCCAATAGGTAATTGAGACCCGGTTAAGATAACCGGTTTTGCAAGATTTTTCAGCATAAAACTCAATGCCGAAGCTGTATAAGACATGGTGTCTGAACCGTGCAATACCACAAATCCGTCAAAATTGTTGTAGTTCTTTTCTATGACTTCTGCAATGGTCAGCCAATGCTTCGTATTCATATCCGAAGAGTCTATGGGTTCATCAAATGAATATGCAGCAATCGAACAATCTAAAAGTTTTAACTCAGGAATACGTTCCAGCAACTGATCAAAATTAAAGGCTTTCAAAGCACCCGTTTCGAAATCCTTAACCATTCCGATGGTACCGCCGGTATAAATCAACAATATATTGGATGGTGTTGCCATAGTTACAGGTTATTCTTATTTACGACTGGATTGGCATACATTTCTAAAAATTTTTGTACAACCACCGGATTATTTTTATCCACACGCATTTCTAATCTGCGTAAAAACAGTTGCTTTTCCTGATCGTTGTACATAGATTCGTATTGATTTGTATTGTTCAGCAAATCATAAGCAATGTAATTTGTAGGCCACAATCTGTAATTTTTAATAATCTGATGGTCTATTATTTTGGTCAATGCCTGTATCTGTTTGGTGCTGTTGCACGTATCGTTTTTAATAGCGTCTAATTCCTCACAAAGTATGTTTCCTACGTGAATATGAATACGTTTTTTCTGACCAACCACACCGCTCATCAGATTGATAAAATCTTCATTTTTATCTTTAATATACTCAATATCTGATAACTGAGCTATAATCTGAGGCATTTTCAATTTGTCCGTAGGATCGTATTCATACGAAATAGAAACCGGAACAATCCGCAACGATTTTAAATACTCTATGGTGTCGGGTTTGTCCGATGCCATCGCCATCATTTTCAATACTCCAGAGTGCGTGGCATCGTTGCCATCTTTGGTTCTTCCTTCGCGTTGTGCAATCCAGACCGAACGGTTTTCTTCTTTAATTAAATGCCGGATGTATTCCGACATCAGTTTAGAACTCATCAAGAGTTCTCGGGGAGAAACATCTCTTTTTACAATAAAATTCCGGTTGAGTTTCGCCAAATCCATTAAAAAAGACTTCTGAACCAGATTATTCCCGACGGCAGAAGCGGTCATCGTAAGCTTTTGTCTCATCAAACAAACATTCAGCAGAGAAGTATCCAGCAAAATGTCCCGATGATTTGATATAAATAAATAAGATGTATCCGGTTTTAATTTTTCAAATCCCGAAACAGTAAGCCCTTCCGACGAGGTTTCCAAAACCCGTTCCATCGTTTTGAAAATCACTTTTTCGTGAAATTCCTGAATGGAGTGAATAGAAGTAAGCATCTTTTGAACATCTTCTTCAGTTTTATCAGGAAAAGTAAAATGTGTTAAAGATTTAAACATCGGATGATGTGCAATCGTTTGCAAACGGCTGTTTACCTCTGCATCATCGTAAAATCTTATACTATCGTACTTTGACATAATTTATAGGAATATTGTAGTGCAAATGAAAGAAATATATTTATGATTTCACACCTTTTTTAAAAACTTCTAACGCATTTTCGGAAGTCTGTTGAGCAATCTCCTCAACACTGAGTCCGTAAATCGCTACTAATTTCTGGGCTATCAGACTTAAATAAGACGATTCGTTGCGCTTGCCTCTGTACGGAGCAGGAGCCAAATAAGGCGCATCGGTTTCCAAAACGATGTGTTTTAATGGGATTTCATTTAAAAACTGATCTATTTTCCCGTTTTTGAAGGTTACCACACCGCCAATACCCAATTTCAACCCTAAATCGATTGCGTGATGTGCATCCTCCAAACTTCCGGTAAAGCAGTGAAAAATACCGGAAAGTCCGCCGCGTTCTCTTTCGAGTACTTCAAATGTTTCGGGAAAAGCATCTCTGCTGTGAATATTGATCGGCAAATCAAATTGTTTGGACCATTGGATTTGTTGCTGAAAAGCTTCCTGCTGAATGCCGAGCGTGGTTTTGTCCCAAAACAAATCCACTCCAATTTCGCCAACCGCAACATATTTTCCTGTTTCTAATTCGCTTTTAACAAAATCCAATTCGCTTTGACAGGTTTCTTTTTGTACAGAACACGGATGTAAGCCCATCATTAAATGGATTACTTCGGGAAATTGTGTTTTTAATGCGGTCATCGCGTCAAAATAAGAAGTATCTATCGCCGGAACAAAAAATTGCTGCACGTTTTGGGCTTTTGCCCGTTGCATCATTTCTTCCCGATCGTCTTTAAACGCCTCGCTGTATAAATGAGTATGTGTATCTATCAGAATCATTTCGTATTTTTAACGTCAAATTTTAATCTATGAGCGCTATCGCTACTTTTTTGGAACATCAGGGATATAACAAAATCCCTTTTCGTATCCGCAAATCCAATCACTTGTATTTAAATGCCCGAATAAACGGTGTAAAAGGACTTTTTTTATTGGATACCGGTGCTTCAACAACCTGTATCGACCTTAATCAACAATCGGTTTTTCTTCTTGATTCCAGCCAGAGCAATGTCAAAGCGTCGGGTGCCGGTTCTAATGATCTTTACACCGAAGTTTCCAAAGGAAACCGGATCCAACTGGGCAAGTGGAAAAGTAACAACAATACTTTTGTACTTTTAGATCTCACTCACGTAAATATTGCTTTAGATCAATACGGATTGCCCAAGGTGCAGGGAATTATCGGCAGCGACTTGTTGAAAAAACATCACGGTGTCATCGATTATTCGTCGCGCTTATTGTTTATCCGATGATTGATTTTTCCATTCAGTTGCCACCAATTCCAATTCCTTGTACCAATCTTCGCCAAATTTGCGGATCAATGGGGCTTTTAAAAACTTGTAAACCGGAACTTCCAGTTCTTTTCCCAACGTACAGGCATCGTCACAAATATACCAACGGTGGTAATTGACCGCAGAAAATTGTGAATATTCTTTGATGCGTATGGGATAAAGATGACAGGAAATCGGTTTTTTATAGTCTAATTTTCCTTCGTTGTACGCTTGTTCGATACCGCACAGTGCAGTGTCTTCGTCAAAAATCACGTAAGCACATTCACTGCCGTTGACGAGCGGTGTTTCGTATTCACCATCTTCACCAACGACCCAGGCTCCTTGTGCTTCAATAGCCGCGATTCCTTCCGGACGCAAATATGATTTTATCGTTGGATAAATTTGTTCTAAGACTTGGGTTTCTTCTTCCAGCAAAGGAGCTCCCGCATCACCGTCCACACAACATTGACCTTTGCAAGCAGATAAGTTGCACACAAAATCGTTTTCAATAATTTCTTCTGAAACGACTGTATTTCCTATTTGAAACATAAAATTATCATTTTCAGCAGCAAAGTTACAATTATTTTATACGCTTTTGAAAATAAAGTTTTTTGTTGATTTTTTATATTATAACACTTCGTTAAAAAAAATATTAGTATTAACCTAGGCATCGGGCTAAAGCCTCTTAGGAGAATTTACAGAATGGGCTAAAGTCCATTCCAATGGATAAAAATAATCGACCTCAGGTTATTAGTAAACATATATTTTATTAACAATCAAATATTTACAAAAGCAATGAACTATTGAGAGGACATACTTGAATTTATAACAACAATCCAGAAATCAAAGATTCGGCGAAATCAAAGAGCGGTGCATCAGTATGTAATGCAGCATATATAGCCCTTTCAGGGCATTTTTGGTATTGGTTTATATCGTAAGGCGTTGCCTTACGTTAATAATACAAAGGCTTTCAGCCTTTTGCCTAAAATAAATGCGTAGATAATATTCAATCAAACACTTACAAAAAAACAACGAACTATTGTAGGCTTGTCATTTTGTTTAATGCTTTTTAATCTGATATTTGAACCGGGGTAATTCTTGAAAAATCATACTTTTATGCATCTTGAAGATATATGCAAAACAATGATAGTCAATAAATTATCTTGATTTACAACTACTTGTTTTTCTGATAATCAAATATTTAATTTATTTTTTAACGGGCTATTGATATTAGATATTCTATATTTACTCTACCATAAATTTTGGTAAAAAGAAAGATGATATAAATGATTACAGTAATTATACCTTTATATAATAAAGAACGAAGTATTTTGAAAACCGTTTCCTCTGTACTAACACAGAGTTTTACAGAGTTTGAGTTATTAATCGTAAATGACGGATCTACGGACAATAGCCTTCAAATGGTTTCTTCTTTAAAAGACCCGCGTTTAAGGATTATAAATAAGGAAAACGGTGGAGTGTCTTCTGCCAGAAATACCGGCATAAAAGAAGCCACAAACGAATGGATTGCTTTATTGGATGCAGATGACTTGTGGAAAGAAGATCATTTGAAAAATTTTTATAATAGTATAAATCAAAACCCTGAAGCACGAGTGATAAGCAGCGGTTATCAAGTAGCCAAAGCAGACGGTACGATCCTCACATCAACGGCTGTTTCAAAAGAAGGTTTTTATAACTTTTTTCAGATCAGCTTACAAAAAAGGTTTATTGTAAACAGTTCTTCTATTATTTTCAATAAGAGTTTCTATAAAAACCTGTTGTTCAACGAACAGCTTTCTAAAGGAGAAGATCTTTGGTTTTGGGAGCAACTGGCGAAAAGAGCTCCGTTTTACCTGCTGCCGGATTTTACCAGTATTTACATTGACGATTCGGAAAACAAAGCGGTTTATCAACCTCATCCTTTAGAAAAAACGCACGTTTATCTGATAGACAGTAAACTAATTACCGACAAACATCAAAAAAAATATTATATCAACTTGATCCTTCACAGTGTTTTCTTGTTTTTTGAAAAGCAACAAACCTTGAAAGATGCTCTGAAAATTTATCAGAAACACAGGGGGTTTATAGGTCTCAAAGGATTTTACGTTTTTGCCCGTATTATTTTTCAGAAACGTTTTAACGATAAAATATAAAAAACAAAAAAAACAGTCATAACAGGGACGCTCGAAAAGAAGCTTCCTGCAAGAAACACAACCGTAAAAAGAAACACGATTAAAAAGCGGCTTTTAATCAAATGAAAAGGGAAAATATATTTAAAGAACAATAATAAATAAAGAATTGTTCCTATACATCCAAACGTCAGCAATAAATCAATTATTTCAAATTCAATTTTTCTGAGAGAATTATCAAATCCACCAAAAAAATAGTTTAATACCGTCCATTTTTCCGTGACATAAGGAATAAACAATCCCTTGAATTGCTCGCTTCGCAAAGACGTAAGCATTGCAATAAGTCCATCCTTTTGATACACTTTCGATAAAACACCAAAATGATTCGGAAGTAAATCGTTTAGCAAATAATCTTTTAATAAAAACGGGGCGAAAACAAATGCAAGCAACGTTAGTCCAAAAAGCTTTTTACTTTTTTGGAAAACGAGAAAAGCTACGAACAACGCTAAAAACAGCAAAGTTGCCTTGGTTGCCAGTAAAAAGACAAATAATACAGAAAACAATAAATGATAAAGGTTTGTTTTTGAAGGAGTTTCTTTGTATTGATAGTAAAAATAAATGATATAAATGATTATGATATAGCTTGCATGAGTCACGTTGCGTATAAGTCCGTTGAATCCAAAGCGAGTATCTATCTGATAAGCTGAAAACAATTGATAACCGACAAAAAACCCTGCAAGTGCTGCAATTAGGTTCACATAGAAATATCCTGTAAAACACTGTTTCAAAAATAAATAAGATGTTTCTAAATTAAAGGAAGGCTGTCTTGTAAACGAACGATATGCAAGGTAAAGCAAAAATATAAAGAGGTACCAGTTTATGATATAAAAATTGGATTTTAGATTGATCCAGTAATCAAAATCTGTATTAAGAAAAAACAATCCAACACTATGAAAAAAAATCAGCAAAACCACACCAATGTATAGAAATCTGTCTTTGAAAGAAACGTTTTTTATGATATACACAACTGCCAGAAATTCAAACAGACCTTTCACAATTTGTGAAGTATGGATAAGCGGATTATTATAATGCATACCTGCTTTACTAATAAAATCAGATAGTACAAAAAGAAGAAACAACCCTCCTAACAGATATTTTGCAATGATCTTTCTAAACATTTCTAAAAAAATATTTAAAATTCCATTTCCAAAGAAATTTTAAAATGCTGGTAAGATTCCAATAATTATATTTACTCCAAATATTTTTGGAACTCAGTTCATTGAGATGGTGGTAAATAAATGTATGTTCCACACCAATTATTTTCATTTTTCTTGTTTTACACTCAAAACAAATGTCTATATCTTCACAATAAAGCCGGTATCTTTCATCCAACAGATGATCTCCCTTTTTCAAAAGTTTTTTACTTATAAGTAAACAAGCCCCTAATGCCCAGTCAATTTGTGAAGGTTTTGCCTGCTTTTCATCGGTTGCTTTCATTTTTCCCAGTCTTTTTTTCAATACATTCCAAAAACCGGGGAATTTTTTCCAGGTGACCTGCAGTCTGCCATCGGGATAATAAATCAACGGAGCAGCAATCGCAGCTTCTTTTTCTTTACGGATACTTTTTACTAATTCTAAAAGGAAATCTTGTGTAAAAAAAACATCCGGGTTTAATAATAAATAGTAGTCAGACGAAAGGTTAAAATGTCTGATTAAATCATTATTATTTTTAGCAAATCCTTCCAGCGTTTTTTTGAATAAAATATTTTTTTTAAAAATACTGTTTTTTAAAATCTCTATTGTTTCATCAGCGGAGCTTGCATCACAAAAGTAAACATCTTTGTAATTGAACTGCTCCAAACTTTTTATAAGTTTCTCAAGATATTTTCCATGATTATGGGTTACTATTAATATAGAAACATTGTAATCAGTCTGCATTTAAAATAAATTTTTTAAGTTTAATGAAATAGTTTTCAAAGTCATAAAACTGTTCAAATTTAATTCTATTTGCCATACAAAGTGCAGTCAAATCGTTTTTATTATTTTCTATAAAACGAATGGCTGCTTCTGATGTGGTGAACAAAACACCTGTATTGCCGGAAATAACTTCCGGTGAAACGTACTGTGGAGTTGTAATTACAGAAAGTCCGCTCATTAGTGCTTCTATATACACTAACGGATAAACTTCATAAAAAGGTTTGCTTAAAAAAAGCAGAAAATGATTTTTTTCAAAGAGTTTCATTTTCTGATCCGGATCCGTTATCGGATCAAGTATATGAATGTTTTTATTATCTAATGCTTTTATCTGTTCCATTTTGTTTTGTGAAAAAACATCGAGAACTCCCCCACAAATAGTTATTTCAACGTCTTTATTGTATTCTGTACAGTAACTGCAAAACTCATAGAGCGACTGCGTCCCTTTTGATTTCGAAAGGTTTGAAAAAAACAAAACCTTTGTTTTTCTTTTTTCCTTTTCTATCTCAAAATTTCCGTTGTAATAATCCATTAATGCGTTTGGCAATAAAAACCGGTCATTAAAGAATGTAAGTTTTTGGAGTTGATTTTGTGTGATCACTATGCACCTTATCTTACTGAACCTTTTGCCAGAAAAGTACTTTCTTTTTTTCTCAAGTCCATTTGCATGCAAGTGTATTGTGACATTTTGTGTTTTGTACAAAACATAAAAAAGCATGAGATAATCCCGGTAAAAGGCAAATCCTCTTGGTGAAAAATTCATATATACATAATCATCCGCTTCAATATTTCGTAATTCCCGATACAGCGTCGCCAGCTCTTTAAATTTTTTAAGATTAAATTTTCCAAAATCTTCGGGAGTTTTCGCCTGAGCCGTATCAATCAGCTTTATTTTATAATTTTCTAATTCTAAAAACCGGTCTGCTATCTGTTTCGACAAAACTTTCACCCCATTTAAAGGTCCCTTGAAGGGAGTTATCATAATTATCTTTTTCATCTCTTATCAGTTTTAAAGGAAAATAAAATGGTAAAAAAGGCAAAAAGGGCAATTCCCATCTGCCGTTCTAAAACTGATTCTGTTAAGAAAAAAACACACGATGTAATTATGAAAATAACCGGAAGAATATCTTGCCTTCTGAAAGCTGTTAAAAACTGCCGGTACAGCACGATAAAAAATAACAAAAGTCCAACCACTCCAGATTTTAACATCTCGCTCATATATTGATTGTGCGAATTATATTTCTTTTCAATACCATGCTGAAAGCCAATGGCTTTGTATCCTTCCATTAATGCAGGCTGCATATCCCCGATTCCTACACCGATCCAAAAGTTATCATTAATAACGGTTATTGTTCCATGGTATTTTGCGACCCGGGCTTTTAAAGCTGTAAAATTTTCGCCGGAAAAATCGGTTTGTACAATATCTTCCCTGATATGTACAGATTTAAACTTTTCAACTAAAAAAGAGGAAAAACCGATTACCGGGAAAGCTACTAATGCCAACAAAAATAATTTTGCTTGTATGGATTTTATTAAAAACAGAAAACACACCACTACAATAATCAAATTAAAAAACATGACAAAAGAGTTGAGCAGCATCAAAACAACTAAAAAGTATAGAATTATTATTACCGATTGTACTTTTGAAAATGAAAGAAGTTTCTTGTAAAGTAAATGATAAATAAGCAGAGAAACAGCGAAAAGCACTTGAAATGCTAAATAAATGGGATGTATTCCCAAAAAGTCTGTAAGATTGAAATAAGAGAAAAAGTTTCCGTTTACCTTATTAAACGGATTAATACTTCCATAATCATAAACATTAAAAAGAGCATTTACCAGACAAGTGATCGTTGTAAAGAGACAGCCATATATAAAATACTGTAAAATGCGTCGAAAAACTATTGGGCTTATTGCCGAAGCAGAGAACAAAAAAGACAGTGAAAGTATAAAATAAAGAAGTTGTCGGCTAATTACGTTAAACGCCTGCGAAAGATCATCGCTCCAGAACACACTTATTATGTTCCACAAACACCAAAGCCACAGAACCACGAGATATTGGTTGATTTTTATATTTTTTATTCCTCTGTTTTGCCATAAAAAAGAAAGAGAGCTAATAAAAAAGCCTAAGATAAAAAGATTATTAATGTTTAATTTAAAAGGTAAAGTAAAGACCGTCCCCAATAGAAAGAACAACCAGACAAACTCTTTAGTCAATACCTTTTTTACAGGAAATGTTATGGTCATATTTAGCTAAAATCAAATAAAAGACAAATAAAGTGTCAAAGTAAATAAAAACATTATCACTGATGAACAATATATTCAAAAATAAAATAATATATACACTTTTTTTCCCTTTCAGGTTTATCATAATGAAGAACAACAACCATATTATAAAGGAAATCACTCCCAATTCTATCACAATTTTTAATATATCGGAATGTATGTATTCATAATTATTGTATTTACTTTTGAGGTATAAATGAATACTTCCCAAACTGCTCCCGCTCCATAAATCTTCGGAAAATTTATGGAGAACATCATTATAAACTACGAAACGCCCCTGTGTTAAATGGTTTATAGAAACATTGAAATACTTTTTTACCATGGCTGTAAAAAAGCCGGAAACAAACAAATAAATTCCAGTCACAAAAACTACATTGAGTCCTAAGAGAAATTTTGTTATCTGTTTGGGACGAAAGGGATTCTTGAGTATTTTTTCATTCAGCAACCAAAATGCAAGTACAATAACCAACCCGAAAAGTGCAACTCTTTTAAAAGACAGTAAAAAAAACACCATTGCAATAATGAAATGGATTTTCTTTTTTTCTAAAAAATAATATAGTGTAAATAAACCCATCGGAAAGGCAAGCCAGGATTCGGTTGGATATTCTGAAAGTCGGAATGCTGATATAAAATCAGAGATTAATTTTGGGACATTTAGAAGTTCTTTCCAAAAAAACAAAACAAAAGATGTTACATACATACCAAAAAAAACATCTATTGCTTTCCTTATATTTACCTCTTTACCTCCGGTCAATGCTGCAGCCGTTAACACCGGGATCAATAATAAAAAAGACTCTTCTAAAAACCGTATGTGAAAAACACCTTTATAAATAGAAATGATAAAATTAATAGCTATAAGCGAGGTATAAAGTAAAAGATTGTACAACAAAAATCTTCTGATTGTTATGTTTTTATAAAACAGCAGAAAAAACAGTCCTAAAGGGAAAATCAAATACTTTATATATCTTGCATTATGTTCAGTACTTGTAAAGTAGGAAGAAAGCAAGAGCATTAATGCAGACAAATAAACAACAAAAGTCTTAATTTTCATAGTTTGATTTTATTTCTTTCCGATAGTAAAAAAAGCCTAACAACAAAAGTAAAACCTCGCCTGCAATACGAATCATACTGACAAATTCAGAGGTTAGATTTTGTATAAAAATAAAACAAGTTACCAAATTAAATACTATGATTATCATATATAGTTTCATAAAAAGCTTATCTTTTTTTAAAGAAAGTAATCCCTGAAAAACATATACATTTGCAATAATAGACACCATAGGCAAAAAGCCAAGTATTTGAAGAGTTGTTTTTGCTGAAAGATAATCTTTACCAAAAATAATTTTAATAATTAATTCTGCAAAAATAAATATAAAGATCCCGATGAACAGCCCAATACTTCCTGCAACAAATGCAGAGTTACGTATATTCTTTTTAAAAAGCACCTTGTTTTCATTAACCAAGCGGGAAACTACCGGGAAAAATGCCTGACTAAAAGGAATAAACAATATTGTCTGGACACTTACAATAAGTTTATTGGCGGTTGAATAAGAAACCAAATCCTGAGATGTTCCGCTCTTTTCTATTAAAAGAAAATAAATCAATCCGGGAGTAATAATCAATACTGTAGAAAGAAACACCGGTGTTGCCTGTAATGTTATCTTTTTTATGGTCGAAAACGAAGGTGCAACCATTTTAAAATTCACATATTTCTTCATCAACCAAAAGGAATAAACACCAACTAAAATTAAACCCAAAGACTGTAAAGCATTAAAAACCCAATAATTCCTGTCTTCTCTGATAAAAAGAACTATTAAAAAAGCCATAACAAACTTACTGATCAAGTTCAGAAAAGATATTTTTAAAAGCTTTTCCATTCCTTGAAAAAACCATTGAGGAAACAGTAAAAACCCTAAATTAATTGCAAATGTACTGTATAACAGCAGTTCAATTTCCTGCCACCGCTCATTGTTATGAACCAGCAATACAAAGACCAATACTGAAAGAAGTAATAGTACAAATTTAGCATAAAAAACCTGCGAACTCAGGTAGCTGATAAACAGATGATTTTTCTTTTTATTCGTAATAGTACGTGTAATGGTCACATCAAATCCGTAATTTACCACTACCGTAAAAAAATGACAAAAATATCTGGCAAATTCTAATTCTGCAAAATGTTCAGGACTGATAATTCGTGCTAAATAAGGAATCAACAACAAAGGAATCAGCGTGTTACTCACCTGAATAAGGGAAAGAGCGGATAAATTTTTAAAAAATACTTTTGTCATAAAAAATTAATCCAAATACTTTTGAAGGTTTTTGGTAATAAGATAAGGGTCGTAAATTTCATCCGTTTTGAACGTTTTCACAATCATCTTATCTTTGGTGTATATCAATTTTACTTGTTCGTTTGGAACCATCCAGCTTTTAAGTTGTTCTGCTTGTAAATAATATGTGTTTTTACCGTCAAATATTTTGATAGAGTCAATATAAATCGTCAGTTCTTCGTCTGTATTAAAATCAATTCGTAATCTTTTTATCTTTTCAGAATCCTTAAATTCAAAATTCGCCTGAACGGGTTCATTGGCTTCAACAGTAAAATGCGCACTTTGCTCTTCTGAAAACCACCCCCTAAAATCGGTTGAATAAAACATTTGTACATCCATTTTATTCAACGTTTCCAAATACAAAACAGCTTCAAATGTATGTTCTTTTTTTGCACATCCAAAAATGAAGAAAACCAACAACAGAGCCAACTTGTTCCACATATTATGAAACATTTTTAGCATCAATTATAGCGGCGTATCTTTTGTATTGTTTAATGCTCCAGCCAATAAACAGGAAAATACAGATAAAAAACAGCGGATAAAACACAACCATCAATTTACCTTTTTTATTGGAAATATTTAGCTTTTTAGTTACATCATAAATTATCTTTGACTCTTCAATGACTGCAATTTTGGTTTTATTTATTTCTTCAAGCAAAGAGTTTTTCTTCTCTAAAAGCCTGTCCATTTCAGAAAACATTTCTACGTTTACCGTTTTGTTTCCCTCGGAATTTGCATTACCCAATTTTTCAAACAGGCCATTGATATTATCGACCGATGTTTGATATTCTTTTAATCTGTTTTCCGTATCGATTATTTCAACTTCCTGACGTTCAATAAAATATCCGTCATTATTCAATTCATTTACAAAAGCTTCATAAATAGAATTATCCTGATCTTCCACTCCGGTATAATAAGTAATTTTATGGTAGCGATACAGCTTTTCCGCAACTTCTCCTCTTTTATATTTATGAATTTCCATTGTGTTTTCACTCATATAGCGAGCTATCTGAAGATTTTGCTCTCTATCCGAAATAAATTCAACAACATCAATGATTGGACTAATTTCGATACCCGAAATATGATGCAGTTTTTCAAAATTGGAAGTATTATGCGCTTGAAAATTTTCAAGTTTATTATATAAATAAGTAGTACTGTTAAAATTCGGGACAACAATGAGTACGTGTTTAAATGGTTTTGAATCATTTTTCACGGAATATAATCCCAAGGCTATTCCACTTATTAATAATAGAAGCGTAATAATAAAGTTTCTGCGTAAAAACCTCGTTGCTCTAAAAAAATTAAAACCTGTCCGATCTACAAATTTAGAAACCGAAGAAAATAAAAAAACGACATCTACCTCTTGATCGTTCGTTGTTTTTGGAGTAGTTTTATGTTCCATAATGTTTGTTAACAATTAAAAATCTGTTCCAATATTTTTATAGTAATTAAATACGTTGGTTTCACTCCTGTGGTTCCCAACCCTCCCGATGCCAGCGTGCTTCCTGTTTCCAAAGGATTGTCGGATGCATAATAGGCATACCGTACTTTCACGTCGGGATTAATGCTTTTTCTTATTTTAGATGCCGACTGAATGGCTTTTTGATAATGCGCTCCTTCCATTTCCAGACCAATCACACGCCAGGTAGAATCACGGAAAAACTCCAATAAATCCTTATTTTGAAGTGAAGTTCCCAAAACGGTAACCATCGATCCTCCAAAAACAGCCAGATCGTTCCCTTCAAACATTTCGGGCGTCAACTCGTTGCGAAACGGATAATTATCTCCCGTACCTTCATTGATATGCGCCGTCGGAATCATAATGTCTCCCTTTCCTCCGAATAAGATGCCGGCTTTTCCCATAACCGAAACCGATTCTACGTTCAAATATACGGCTTTATTAAACGGCTTTAACAATTCATCTATCGTTTCGTAAGCTTGTTCTCCAAAAGCGTAATCCATTACCACAATAACGGGTTTTTCATCGTTGTTTTGAGGCAATTTAACCAATGGAAATGAGGTCTGCTGCCACCGTATTTTTGCGGTATCAAAGATCTGAACATCAATATTTGTTCCCGAAGTATCGGGCAAAAACAACATTCCCTGTTCCGAAGCACGTTTCACCACCATCGCACGCAAATCACTGTTACCCGGATTACTCAATTCCTCAAATACCTCTGTTTTATTTTTGACTTTCAGTTTGTTTTTCAAAACATCTTCGGCAAAAACAGCATTCATCACACTGTGCATATTCGCACTAATAATGTGCAGAGGACGGTCTAATAGTTCTAAACGCTGTAATTCTGTTTTTATTTTGTTTGCCCAGATTTCACCATAAATATGATGTCCCAGACGTTCACGCAAAATCGGACTAAATGTAATAGTTCTTTTGTTGTTTTCCAAAACTTCTTCTATGGCAATTTTGCCCAACCAGTAAATCACGCTCAAAAAGCGGTCGGGATTTTCTTCGGTAGCAAAACGATCGTAAATGGAATTGATTTCTGCAAAAGATCTTCCTAAAATGATGGAAGTATGTGAAATGGCAATTTCCCGCTCGTTCAATGACAAAAAATCGTTTTTAAGAACCGCTTCTTCTAATTTCATCCAATCGCGCGATACATTATCGTCGTCGTCAATCAGAATGCGGTCTTTTATTTTGTGCGATTCGATAAAAATAAAGGTCAGATGCGTCAAAACATCATAAATATCCGAACGTCCTCGCGTGATCTCAATATTCATCTGTTCTTCATCAATGCGGTAACAATTCCGGCGACGCTTTAGCGGAATAATCGCTTTAAAATGCGATTGCGAATACCCTTCATCTGATGTTAAATTGATGTATCTGCACTCTTCAATGCCCATTGGCAAACGTTCAATCACATATAATAAACCATTCAACTCAACCTTTTCATCAGCCACCGAACCATAAATTTCCGGACGCAGTTGCAGTAAAGCTTCCCGCAATGTTTCACCCGAAACACCCATCGGTTTGTAAAACCCCCGGTTAAACAAGTGCCGCATCGTAATATACATACGCTCTATGGCAGCCGAAGATTCTTGCGATCGGGATCTGGTAATGTGTTTTATTCCTGTCATTTTCATTTCATCTTTTAGAAACTATATGCTTGCCAACAACGCTTATTGCTGAGAGCAAAATTAAATGTAAACACAAATTTACTAAGTAACTGCATTAATCGTACTTATATTGTTGAAAATATTAAAACAACTCGTAGAACATACATTAAAAAAACATCTGTAACAACTTTTTTAATTTCAATGGTTTAAGCATTAAAATTAAGAATTATTTTTATTTTTTAAGGTTTTTTAATATATTGCAATCAATTATAAATCAGAATGTCCTTTTTTTGTCTTTCTAATTACTATATCCGGCAATCCTGGACATTCGTAAACCTTTAGAATTATGAAAAAAATAGTACTCTCTATTTTAGGAATCTTCGCTCTCGCAGCGTGCAGCGAAGACGTTTATCACGACATCGATAAACAAAACAATGATTTGGAAGCAGCTAATAATGGTTCAGGAGGAATACCCCCCCCCTACAATTGCTCCTGATTATGAATCGTTATGGGATATAAACACTCGCGGGCAGGAAATGTGGTACAGGTTTGACAACTGGACCGGCGACTGGGGCAACCCCGCCCTTTTGGAATTTAGAATAACACCCTATGTGGGGCTGGCGTATTTTGATGATACTAACGATGGGAATTATCGGGATTCCAGACCTCCTGTAACTACAGTAGAAAACTTTAACCTTGTCCCACCGGGTACGTATCCCAACCTTTTTGACCCCACCGGCAACGAGATCGGCAATTTTATGCCTGCATTCCCTTTTGTTGTAGATGGCACAGGCTTAGCAGGAGGTACAGTAATTTTGGAAATGGTCTCGGCAGATCATTGCCATGTGATGGGGGCGTCCCCGATTCCCGGCTCAAATCCACTCGGGATATACTTTGACCTTTCGGCGCCTCCGCCGCCTTATGTACCGGCACTGCCACAGGAAGAAAAATTGCTGTCAGAATACGGCAAAGTATTTTTTTATTTTTGGGAAGCCATAGACCCTGTCACCTCAACTGTAGTAGCCAACGGATACATTACACCGCACTGCGACACCAATGATGCGGCTTATTGGACAAACACCGGGGTGAATGTTGCATTGCCCAACGGTGCTGTTGCCGACCTGTATTTTAATTATATTCCTGGCTCAAGTGATAATTCACATGAAATTGTTTTAGAAACAGGTATTTTTCCGTCTTTAGTTAATTTTTCGCATGTTGTGGGCGGGTTCACGTATAATTATGAGGTGGAGTTGATTACGTATTCCACACCGGGACCTTCGATGTCTGTGTTGTCTTTAAAAATAGTTCCTTAAACCTTGTCAATTATGAAAAAGTTACGCATCTATTTCTGTGTACTTGTGTTTTTATTATTTGCACTGTCAATAAATGCTCAGGTGCTTTTTGAGGAAAATTTTGACAGCTACCCTGCGGGGGATTTAATCAGCGACCCAACCAGTACCATCCCCGATCAGGGGGGGTGGTATTGCGGGTCGAGTAACCCAGTGACAGCAAATGCTCTTGTTACCCCCGAAACCGGTAAAGGTAATGTGTTAATAGTTACGGAAAACTCGGCTGCCCCAGGAGGAACAACAATAACCTTTCGGCAAGCTCAAGGGGTTATAGATCTTTTGTGGAACAACCGCACGGCAGGCAACAATATCATGAAGTTTGAATATGAATTTTATGGTTCCGGGATTTTTAATACTCACGGTAGTATTGTAAGTCAAGGACCAGGTTTAATAAATGTAGTTTTTCAGTCAAATTTAGATCGTATTGGTGCAAATTATTGGGATACAACATCCAGTAAACATATCATCTTAAAGAACTATAGTACAACTGTTTTTCCGTATGATATCTGGATTAAAGCAGAAATGTATATAGATTACAATACCAATGATGTTTATTTCTATTTGCCTGCACTCAATATTTTGGAAACACGTTCTTTTTCGCATAATAGAATACCTGATGGCGTGTCTTTTTCTATAACGGTTCATCCATCGGCTGTTGTCAAATTGGATAACATCAAGCTTTCAGCATTGCAAACACTGCCTTCTCACTTGGTAAGTGTTCGTGATTTTGTGTCTTACAAGTTTAATGTTTTTCCCAATCCGGTTACGGATGTGGTTACCATAACCAACAGTGAAAGCATCGGCATAGAGCAGATAGAAATCTTTGATATCAGTGGTAAAACCATAAAATCACTAAACCTTAACAACGAAAATGAGGCGCAATTAAACCTCGGAGATTTTGCATCGGGTATGTATCTATTGCACATCAAAACCAATGAGGGAACCGCTGTGAAAAAAGTGGTAAAGAAATAAATTTAAAATATCCAACCCCTTTCAGGGTTCTAAACCCTGAAAGGGGTTTTAAATCAGAGATTATGAAAATAAAAATACAATTAATAGCTTTATTATTATTTGCCCTACCAAGCACAAATGCCCAGGTGCTTTTTGAGGAAAATTTTGACAGCTACTCCTCAGGGCATTTAAACAGTGACTATACCAATAGCACCCCCGGGCAGGGAGGATGGGTAGTTTCGGGCTATAATGCATCTGCAATAGTTGCTTCCGAAATAAGTAAAGGAAACGTGATAACCATTCAAGGTACAAGTTCGGCTACCACAGGATCTGTATTTTTTCAGCAGATTGGGGGAGTAATAGATGCTTTGTGGAACAACCGCACTGCAGGGAACAATATTTTAAAATTTGAATATGAATTTTATGGTGCTTCCATCAACCATTTTAATAGTGGAGGAGGACTTACAAGTCAAAACACAAAGCTAATAGACATTACTTTTCAATCAAAACTTGATCGAATAGGAGCAAATTATTACAATACTACATCTAATAATCATATAGTTTTATTGACACCTAATTTTCCTTATGATGTCTGGATTAAAGTAGAAATGTTTATCGATTATAATACTAATTATGTTTATTTTTACCTTCCTACATTCAATATCCAAAAGGCACTTTCTTTTTCCCATAACAGGATACCTGAACAAATAAATTTTGGGACAAGTGATCTTGACCAATCGTCCATTGTCAAATTGGATAACATCAAGCTTTCAGCACTGCAAACGCTGCCTTCTCATTTGGTAAGTGTCAGTGAGTTTGTATCTTCAAAGTTTAATGTGTTTCCAAATCCGGTAACAGATATGGTTACCATTACCAACAGTGAAAGCATCGGCATAGAGCAAGTAGAAATCTTTGATATCAGTGGTAAAACCATAAAATCGCTAAGTTTTAATAACGAAAATGAGGTGCAATTAAATCTCGGAGATTTTGCATCGGGTATGTATTTGCTGCACATCAAAACCAATCAAGGTGTGGCTGTGAAAAAAGTAGTAAAGAAATAAATTTAAAATATCCAACCCTTTCAAAGTTTAGAACTCTGAAAGGGTTTTAAAATAAAAGATTATGAAAAGAAAAATACAATTAATAACACTTTTATTATTTACCCTACCAAGCATAAATGCCCAAGTGCTTTTTGAGGAAAATTTTGACAGCTACCCCGCGGGGGATTTAATCGACCAGACCAGTACCATCCCCGATCAGGGTGGGTGGTATTGCGGAACACAGAGCGCTGTAACAGCAGATGCCATTGTTACCCCCGAGTCCGGTAAAGGCAATGTGTTAATAATAAACGGGACTTCAGGTTACGGATCAATAGCCTTTCAGCAAGCTCAAGGGGTTATAGATGCTTTATGGAACAACCGGCAGGCAGGCAACAATATTATGAAGTTTGAATATGAATTTTATGGTTCGGGGATTTTTAGTGCAGCTGGGAGTATTTCTAGTCAAGCAACAAATTTAATAAATATGGGGTTTCAGACAAATCAGCCAAATCGTATTGCTGGAAATTTCTTTAATACCACATCCAATACCAACATTACTTTGCTAAGCTTTAATACAACTCCTTTTCTAGATAACACCTGGATTAAAGCAGAGATGTATATAGATTACAATACCAATGATGTGTATTTCTATCTGCCTGCCCTTAATATTTTAGAATCACGTTCTTTTTCGCATAACAGAATACCTGAAGGTATAGATTTTTCCGTAAGTGTTAATCCATCAGCTCTTGTCAAATTGGATAACATCAAGCTTTCAGCACTGCAAACGCTGCCTTCTCATTTGGTAAGTGTTCGTGATTTTATATCTTCAAAGTTTAATGTATTTCCCAATCCGGTTACGGATGTGGTTACCGTTACCAACAGTGAAAGCATCGGCATAGAACAGATAGAAATCTTTGATATCAGTGGTAAAACCGTAAAATCGCTAAGTTTTAATAATGAAAATGAGGTGCAATTAAACCTCGGAGATTTTGCATCGGGTATGTATCTGCTGCACATCAAAACCAATGAAGGTGTGGCTGTGAAGAAAGTAGTAAAGAAATAAATTTAAAATATAATTTCAATCCCGGCAAAGTTTTCGATTTTGTCGGGATTTTTATTTTTTCAAAATGTTACCACTAAATTTAAACCACATTTCTAAACACTTAAAACAAACAACAATTAGTTTAAATTAAATTAAATTAACTATTTTTGGTAAAAATTTTGATATGATTTCTTTTATAAAGGGCCGATTAGTAGAAAAAGTTCCCACAGAGGTAATAATAGATAATAACGGTATAGGGTATCAGGTAAATATTTCATTAAATACCTATTCTTTGATTTCTGATTCAGAGTCTGTTATGCTTTATACCTATCTTCAGGTTAAAGAAGATTCACATACGCTTTTCGGTTTTGCCGATAAATTAGAACGTGAAATCTTTAAACTGCTCATATCTGTTTCGGGAATTGGTGCCAATACTGCCCGGAATATGTTGTCGTATATTCACCCCAAAGAGTTGATGCAGGCAATTGTTCAGGAAGATGTCAAAGCTATTCAGGCAATCAAAGGAATCGGGCTCAAAACAGCCCAGCGCGTTATTATCGAACTGAAAGAAAAAGTGATGAAAATGCACGATATTGATGAAATTTCTGTCGCTCATCACAATACAAATGCAGATGAAGCGTTATCTGCTTTAGAGGTGTTAGGTTTTGTGAGAAAAACAGCAGAAAAAACGGTAAAGAAAATTCTGGAGCAAAATCCCGATGCCGGTGTGGAACAAATTATTAAGTTAGCATTAAAAAATTTGTAAGATTTGAAAACGTATTCACGCGTAACTATATTTTTTAAGTATTTATTTTTGATATTCTTTTTGGTAATTCCGGTGCTTGCTGTAGCACAGGTTGACGAAACCGAAGAAGAACAGGAAGAAGACGTCATTATCCGGGGGGCTATTACGTTGGAAGACGTGGACAGTATTATGAGGATGTACACTTACGATCCACTGACAGACCGCTATATCTATAGTGTAACCACGGGTGGGTTTGATATTGAATATCCGATGATTTTAACGCGGAAGCAATACGAAGAAATATTACTGGACGCTGCCACACGTGAATTTTACTACAAGCAATTGGCAGCTGGCGAAGACCGACTCAGTGAAGAGGAAATGAAAGATCTGTTGCCACGATATTATGTCAATTCCAAACTTTTTGAAAGTATATTCGGAAGCAATACCATTGATGTAAGACCCAACGGTTCGGTAGAAGTCGATCTTGGATTGCGTTATTCCAAACAGGATAATCCGATTATTTCTCCACGAAACCGCAGAATGTTTGCCCTTGATTTTGACCAGAGAATTTCTTTGAGTTTGCAGGGAAAAGTCGGAACGCGTTTAAATACCGACATCAACTTTGACAATCAGGCAACGATGGGATTTCAGCAGCAAATGGTCAAATTGCAGTATGAACCTGATGAAGATGCAATTATACAGGGAATAGAAGTTGGAAACGTGAGTATGCCCGTGAATAATTCTTTAATTAGAGGGGCGCAAAACCTGTTTGGTGTAAAATCAAAATTACAGTTCGGACGAACCACGGTAACCGGGGTGTTTTCCAAACAAAACTCTGAGCGGAATTCTATTATTGTAGAAGGCGGCGGAACCGTTCAGGATTTTGAACTTTTTGCCTTGGATTACGAACAAAACAGACATTATTTTTTGTCTCAGTTTTTTCGTTATCAATACGACAGAGCCTTACGAAACTATCCGTATGTAGATAGCCGTGTGCGGATTACCCGAGTGGAAGTTTGGGTAACCAACCGTCAAAACCGCATAGGTCAGGTCAATAACAATATGCGGAATATTATTGCCTTACAGGATTTGGGAGAAGCACGTCTTAGCAATGCCAGCGTAGAGCGTACCATTGGTATTGATTTGAATGCACATCCTGATTTTTTTGGAACTACACCTGTAAATCAGCCCAGCGATAACGAAAACAACCAGTTTAATCCCGAGCAAATCGGAACCAATTTTTTAAACGAAGGTATTCGCCAGATTACTACGGCACAAAGCGGATTCAATATTCCGGTGACTGAAGGGCGTGATTATGTGAAGTTGGAAAATGCCCGAAAACTTTCGGAAATGGAATTTAAATTCCACCCGCAATTAGGATACATTTCATTGCAGCAACCGCTAAACAACGATGAGGTTTTGGCAGTTGCCTATGAATATACCATCGGAGGAAAAGTTTATAAAGTAGGGGAGTTCGGAACAGATGGAATTGATGCTACTGTTATAGGACAGGATGGTGACAATCAGGATATTCCTACCACACAAAGTTTGGTTTTAAAAATGCTGAAAAGTACTCTGGCATCGGTCGATGAACCGGTTTGGGACTTGATGATGAAAAATATTTACCCTATTCCGGGAATGCGAATTTCTCAGGAGGGTTTCCGTTTTAATATTCTTTATACCGATCCTTCGCCGCTCAATTATATTTCGCCCGTTGAAGGTACGCCGTTACCCGAGGATGTAGCAAACACTCCTTTGCTCAACGTCTTTCATTTAGACCGTTTAAATTCAACAAACGATCCTCAAAATGGTGGAGATGGTTGGTTTGATTACGTAGCCAATGGTCCTACAAACGATCCTTTTAATAATCAAAATAATCAGAGTGGTTCGTACAACCAACAAAATAATCAGGGAGGTTCATACAATCAACAAAATAATTCCGGATTACAAAATACCAATAAGTTTGACGGAATTACAATTGACGAAGAAGCCGGACGAATTATTTTTACAACCGTAGAACCTTTTGGAGAACATTTGTTTCAAAAGCTTTCGGCCAATGGTTCCGAAGATTATAACATCGAAGCAAGCTACAATGCCAACCAAAAGAAATATGTGTACAAAAGTATGTATCGCAGTACCTACTCAAAAGCACTTCAGGATACACAAAAAAATAAATTCCAGTTAAAAGGACGTTTCCAAAGTGAAGGAGCAGATGGAATTCAGATTCCGGGCGGATTTATGGGAATTACGCAAGGTTCGGTGGTGGTAACAGCAGGCGGAAGAACGCTTGTGGAAGGTATGGATTATACCGTGGATTATCAACGGGGAACGGTTAATATAGTGGATCCTTCGTTGAAAAACAGCAACACGCCCATTGAAATTTCTACTGAACAAAATTCGATGTTCAGTCAAAACCGCCGAACGTTTTTCGGATTTAATATCGATCATCAGGTCAATGATAAATTGGTTTTTGGAGCTACTTATCTGCGCTTGTCAGAACAGCCGTTAACGGTTAAATCCAATTTTGGAGAGGAGTCGGTCAACAATGCTGTGATTGGTTTCAATGCGAATTATTCTACCGATGTACCTTTCCTGACACGTTGGGTCAACAAATTACCCAATATTGACACTGATGTAATGTCGAGTCTAACCGTTAAAGGAGAATTTGCCTACTTACTTCCGGGGGCATCAAAGTTAGATCAGATCAATGGAGAAGCTACTGCATATATCGAGAATTTTGAAGGAATGCAAAGTAACATTGATGTATTGAACCCAACAATGTGGTCTTTGTCTTCCGTTCCTGTGGGGTATGGTGAAAATTTTACGGATTTACAATCAGGATACCGTCGTGCAAAAATGTCGTGGTACAATATTGACCAGATTTTTTATAGTCCGTACCGCCGTCCGGATGATGTTACTGACAATCAGTTGTCGTCTAATAAAACCCGACGGGTTCCTAAAGAAGAAATCTTCCCGACAATGGATATTGCTGCCGGTGATATGTTGACCATCAATCCGCTCAATCTGACGTACTATCCTAAAGAACGTGGACCGTATAACTTTAATCCTCAGTTTCTGAGTAATAATCAATTGCCCAATCCCGAACAAAACTGGGCGGGTATTATGCGTTCGATTGCCTCGACCAATTTTGAACAAAGCAACGTGGAATACATTGAATTCTGGATGATGGATCCTTATACAGGAAATCCGGGAGATATTGCTGAGGTTAACAATCAGGGGAAAGTATTTTTTAATCTTGGATATATTTCAGAAGATATTTTGCAGGACGGAATGAAGCAGTATGAAAACGGACTGCCAACACCGGGTAACAATACACCTACGATTAGTACTATCTGGGGAAAAGTGCCTGCTTCAACGGCTCTGATTTATGCTTTTGATTCTGATGGCGGTAGTCGGGCTTATCAGGATGTGGGACTGGATGGACTGAACGATGAAGAAGAAGCAGCAAAGTTTCCGCAATTTGCAGGATTCAATGACCCCGCCGCCGATAATTACGAATTCTTTTTGACGGCACAGGGCGATATTGTTACACGTTATAAAAACTACAATGGACTGCAAGGCAATACGCCGATAGAATTTAGTGACACCAATCGCGGAAACTCTAATTTACCGGATGTAGAAGATATTGATGGAGATAATACGATGAATACCATCAATGCCTATTATCAATATGAAATAAATGTGGCTCCGAATCCAACGATTGGAGAAAATTACGTAGTGGATGTACGTACTACTACCGCTACATTTCCCAATGGAAACACTACGCCGGTAAAATGGGTGCAGTACAAAGTGCCTATTGTGGCAAGCGAAGAATATGCCGTAGGAGCCATTTCAGACTTGCAATCGGTGCGTTTTATGCGAATGTTTTTAACCGGGTTTAATGAAGAGGTTACGTTACGTTTCGGAACATTGAATTTAGTAAGCAGCAGCTGGCGCCGATACACCGAAAGTCTGATTGAAGACCCGGATATTATTGTACAGGGAACGAATACAGGCTTTGATGTAACGACGCTGAATATTCTGAACAACTATGCACGTACACCAATCCCGTATGTATTGCCACCGGGAATTTTCCGTGAGCAAAGACTTCAGAACAATACAGCTATCAATGAAGACGAACAGGCTTTATCTTTGCGGGTGTACAAGGCAAATACAGCTATGGCATCGCCAAGCGGACTGGAACCCGAGGATTCCCGTGCGGTTTTCAAAAATGTTGGAAACATAGATATGCGTCAGTATAAAAAATTACGGATGTTTATTCACGCCGAAGCTACGGAAGATTTGAATGACGGTATGCGTTTACAAGATGATGAAATGGTCGCTTTTATCCGTTTTGGTAATGATTTTACAGATAATTTCTATCAGGTTGAAATTCCGTTGAAAGTAACCGAATGGGGAACCTCTATTGCAGAAGAAATCTGGCCGTTGGCAAATGAAATTGAATTACAGTTGGAATTATTGACAAAATTAAAACTGATGCGAAACCGCGATCAGGCGCACAATCCTAATTTTATCTATTATAAAAATGAAGAGGAACTAGCACCTGAATTAAGCAATAAACTCAATAAACTGAGAATAGGTATTAAAGGAAATCCAAACTTTGGTTTGGTACGAACTATTATGCTGGGAATGCGTAACAACACCCGTGTTTTGTCACAGACTACCGGGCAGCAACCCCGGGATCTGCGTGGAGAGGTTTGGTTCAACGAGTTGCGTATGTCCGATATGACTAACAAAGGAGGTTGGGCTGCTATAGCAACAGTAGATGCTAAAATAGCTGATTTTGCGGCTGTGACAGCATCAGCCAACCAACAAACGATTGGTTTTGGAGCTTTGGAACAAGGACCTCAGGAACGCAGTCGTGAAGATATCTTTCAATACAATATAACAACAGCGGTCAATGCGCATCAGATCTTGCCAAAAAACTGGAAATTAAACATTCCGTTTAGTTATTCTATTTCGGAAGAAAAAATTACACCGGAATACGACCCGAACGATCCGGATATTCGTTTGCAGGTAAAGCTCGATGATGCACAAAGTGATCAGGAACGCAAACAAATCAAAGACCGTGCGATAGAATATACCAAACGTACCAGCATTAACTTTGTAGGTGTTAATAAACAGCGGGGCGAAAATAAAAAGGAGCGTTTTTATGATATTGAAAACCTCACACTTTCACATACGTTCAATGAAGTGGAGCAACACAATTTTGAAATAGAAAAAATGCTTGATCAGCAGGCGCGTTCTTCGGTGGATTATTCCTATGCATTCAAACCGTGGGAGGTCGAACCCTTTAAAAAAGCCGAAAGCTTGAAAAAGAGTCGCTATCTGAAAATACTGACTGATTTTAACCTGAATCTTTTGCCGACCAATGTTACGTTTCATTCTGATGTATTGCGCCAGTTCAATCAACAAAAATACAGGATGATTGATGTGGAAGGAATCGAAATACAACCTTTGTACCGGAGAAATTATTTCTTTAATTATAACTATAGACTGAATTTTAACCTGACCAAAAATCTGACATTGAATTATATGGCGTCTAACAATAATGTGGTACGCAATTATTACGACGATGAAATGTTTGTGGATAATTCACTGGGAATTTGGAATGGTTATTTTGATATGGGTACTCCTAATTTGCGGATGCAAAGTTTACAACTCAATTATAAGTTGCCGTTTGACAAAATTCCGTTTTTGTCGTTTCTGAATTCAACGTATTCTTATACGGGTGATTACAGTTGGCAGCGTGCTACGGATGCTTTTTCACAGATTGAGTACAATGGTGTCAATTACCGTTTAGGAAATACGATCCAAAATGCCAATACACACAATTTGAATACATCTGTTACGATGGATACATTTTATAAGTATCTGGGCTTGGAGAAAAAGAAAAAGCCACAACGGACTGCTTTGGGAATGGGAAGACCGCAACCGGGTGAAAGGATTGAACGCAATAAAGAACTGACAGAGAAAGAGAAAAAAGAAGAGGAGGAAGGATCTAAGGTTCTGGACGCACTGATTGACCTTGTAACGATGGTAAAAACGGTGAATGTGACCTATCAGGAAACGAATGGTACGGTTTTGCCGGGCTATTTGGAAGGATTAGGCTTTTTTGGAACATCACGCCCAACGCTGGGATATGTCTTTGGTTCGCAGGCGGATGTTCGTTATGAAGCTGCCCGCAAAGGCTGGCTGACGGCTTATCCGGAATTTAATCAGGAATTTAGCCAAATGCATACTGAAAACCTTACTTTCAGAGCTGAAGCACGCCCTGTTCAGGATTTAACTATAGCAATTACTGCAAACCGACAATATTCTACTAATATGTCGGAACAATACGATGTGGAAGATGGTATTTATCATTCACGCTCGCCTTATGAATACGGAAACTTTATGACATCGACTATTATGATCAATACTGCTTTTGGGCAAAGCGACGTCAATGGTTCGGCAGCATTTGAGCAGTTCAAAGTCAATCGCCTGGCAGTAGCTAACCGCTTGGCAGAAGCACGAGGTATTGATTTGTCGGATCCGGCAAATATTGATGCTTACGGTTATCCGGTAGGCTACGGACGTACCAGTCAGGAAGTGTTAATGCCGGCGTTTCTGGCGGCTTATACCGGTAAGGATATCTCTGAACAGAAAAACGGTTTTATGTCGAATATCCCATTGCCAAACTGGAGTTTAAATTACAGAGGGTTGGTACGTTTGCCGTGGTTCAGAGATCATTTTACCCGCTTTAGCATTACTCATACCTACAGATCAACGTATTCTGTCAATAATTTCCAAACGAATTATGATTATCTGGAAAATCCGGATGCACTGAATGCAGGAGGAAATTATCCGGCAAAAACCGTGGTAAGTAATGTGAACATGACCGAAGATTTCAGACCTTTGATTCAAGTGGATTTTAGAACAAAATCAGGTTTGGATTTTGGTTTTGGGGTTAATAAAGACCGGATGCTTTCGATGAGTTTTGACAACAATTTGCTGACCGAAGTAAACGGAAATGAATACAATTTTAAATTTGGATTCATCATCAAAGATGTGGGCTTTACCACCAATTTTGAGGGCGTTGCCAATGGTGGGCGTATTATCAGTGATATTCGTGTAACGACCAATTTCTCGTGGAGAAGAAACCAGACATTGATTCGTTATCTGGATTACAACAACAATCAGATCGGAGCCGGGCAGGATGTTAAAAACATAGGAGTACAGGCAGAGTATGATCTGAGTAAAAACTTTATGATCCGGTTTTTCTATGAACATCAAATCAATAAAGCGGTGGTTTCAACAATGTTTCCTAATTCCAATCTTCGTTCGGGAATTACCCTGCGTTATAACTTTGGAAATTAAACCATAAAAATTTTTCAATTATCAATAAAGTTATACATTTGCTTAAAATAATAACACAATGAATATACCAGCTAATTTAAAGTACACGAAAGACCACGAGTGGGTTAGTTTAGAAGGCGACGTAGCAACAGTAGGAATTACGGATTTTGCCCAAAAAGAATTGGGAGATATCGTTTATGTAGAAGTAGAAACGATAGACCAAACTCTGGATCAGGACGAAGTATTCGGAACAGTGGAAGCAGTAAAAACAGTTTCTGATTTGTTTTTGCCTCTTTCAGGAGAGATTATAGAGTTTAACGAAGGATTGGAAACCGAGCCTGAAACAGTAAACTCTGACCCTTACGGAGCCGGATGGATGATCAAAGTAAAAGTTTCCGATACTGCGGCATTCGATGGTTTATTGACAGCCGACCAATACAAAGAGTTGATAGGTGCTTAAAAAAAAGCTTCTGGCCATAACGTGGAATGTTGTGATTCTCGTTTTTTGTCTGGTTAATTTGTCCAACATCAACGAGGTTCAAAAAGTCGCTTTTCCGCATATCGACAAAATAGTACATTTTATTTTTTATGCTACTGCGTCGTTTTTATGGTCCTGGGCATTGTTAAATAAAAATTCAAACCATTACAGACTGAACTTGATTCTTGTTGTTACAGGATTAATTGTTTTTGGTCTCACGGTTGAATTTTTGCAAGACATACTTCCCACCAAACGCTCTTTTGAATGGCTGGACGTTGTTAGCAACACCGCCGGAGTTTTGGTCGGAACAAGTATTTATCTTTTATACAAAAAATCAAAACCTCACAAAGCGTGAGGTTTTTTAATTGCTTTTTTTGAAAAGATTAAATTTCATCATTCTTTGTGTGGTATCGTGGCAAGGTTTTACATAATCTACATAATAGATTTTGTTTGTGAGATTTAGTTTCTCTACCTCATAACTGTTGTGTGTAAAATGTAGAACAGGAGTTTTGTCTTTTAACTCCCAAGTTCCTTTATAAAGAATAGTGTCTTTGTTTGATTTTACATAAAAAGTAGTAAAACTATAATCTTTTTTTAAGTCTAAATACACACTTTTGTTGAAATTTGATAAGGATTTTTTGACTTTATGTTTTGTGTTAAGAATTCTACTTTCAATATAATTCGGTTGTACGGCTTCATATTCCCCAACCCAATCATCCACCTTTTGTTGGTTACTGACAATAGAAACAGAATAAAAGCCCACTGTTGTAAAAAATAACAATGGAAGCAGGTTTGTCAAAATCTTATTCATCGAAATGATTTTTAAGTTCTGTTTTTGTTTTTAAGACGAATGTTGTTTCAAATATAAGTATAAATATTAATTCTTTAAACTATAAACCTGTTGTTGATTGTTTCTTTTTAATGTTGTAAAAGTTGCAAGCAGACAGGCTTGAATATCAATACTGATTTAAAGCGGAATAATCAGCAAAATAGTTAGCGGAAAGAGTTTTTTTGAAGTATATTTGCAAACCAATTTCATTTGTACAAACAGCTATTTTGGAAACAACTTCAACAATAAAGAACGTTTCGGTTCTTTCAGAATTCAAAGCTATAACCAAAGCCGGTTTGGCCTTTAGCGTGGTTTTTTCAACGCTGGCAGGCTATTTGCTGGCAGTGGGAGACTGGCGCGAAATCAGTTGGATCACTTTGTTAATGCTTGCCGTTGGCGGATATTGTATGGTGGGTGCGTCGAATGCGTTTAACCAGATTATTGAAAAAGATCTGGATGCCAAAATGGATCGTACTAAAAAACGACCTGTGGCAGCAGGAAGAATTTCGACCAACAGTGCTTTTATTTTAGCAGCGGTTTTAACGGTAATCGGAATCGTGATCCTGTACATTGTGAGCCCGAAAACAGCAATGTTTGGGGCTATTTCTATTTTCTTGTACACCAGTGTTTACACCCCCCTGAAGCCTTTAACGCCCCTGGCAGTATTTGTAGGAGCTTTTCCGGGTGCAATCCCTTTTATGTTGGGTTGGGTGGCACATACCAATGAATTTGGAATAGAGGCAGGAACGTTGTTTCTAATCCAGTTTTTTTGGCAGTTCCCACATTTTTGGGCATTGGGCTGGTTTTTATATGAAGATTATAAAAAAGGCGGTTTTTATTTACTGCCTACCCGAAAAAAGAACAAAAAATCCGCTTTGCAGGCTATTTTGTACACCATTTGGTTGATCCTTGCGTCGCTGTTGCCTGCAACAGGTTATACCGGACGTTTGTATTTATCGCCCGTTGCAGCTGTTTTGGTTTTGGCAGCCGGATTATGGATGTTGTATGGTGCGGTACAATTGTATCGCAAAGGAACCGATAAGTCGGCAAAAACACTGATGTTGATTAGTGTAACGTATATTTCATTGATGCAGATTATTTTTATATTGGATAAATTTTTACGATAATGAACTTGGAGGAATTAGAAAGAGAGCAGATACAAAAAGGGAAAGCCTACAAAACGATGCTGATATTTACTATGGGAAGTATCGTGATGATTTTTGCCGGACTTACCAGTGCTTATGTCATCAGTAAAAGCCGTCCTGACTGGCTGAACGACTTTGAACTGCCGCAGGTTTTTTTATGGAGTACCATTGTAATGATATTAAGCAGTGTGACTTTTCATCTGGCAAAAAAAGCTATTCGTAAAGACAACCGTTCAACCACAAGTTTGATGCTCGGAATTACATTAGTATTGGGATTGCTTTTTGTTTTTCTACAATTTAAAGGATTTGATGAGGTTATCAAGGCAGGTTATTACTTCACAGGAAGTGAAAGTACAATTACCACTTCTTTTTTATATGTAGTGGTTTTGGTACACATTGCCCATCTTGTCGGAGGATTGATTTCATTGTTGGTTGTAATTTATAATCATTATAAACAAAAATATAATTCAGGTCAAACCCTTGGAATAGAGTTGAGTGTGATGTTTTGGCACTTTTTGGATTTCCTCTGGTTATATCTGTTTTTGTTTTTTACTTTTTACAAATAATTAAATTACTTTTCTTTAAAAGAAAAAAGACTTAAATTTGGGAACTTTTTAACACTTAAACTTTTTTATGGGAGCGACAGTAACTACAGCAGCGACTAAAGAAAAAACTTGGGGAGGCGGGGAAGATATTCAGCCTCTTGGAGCGAGCTATGGGAAAATGATGATGTGGTATTTCATCTTGTCAGATTCATTGACATTCGCAGGATTCCTTGCATCTTATGGTTTTACGAGATTTAAGTTTATGGACTCGTGGCCAATTGCAGATGAGGTATTCAACCACTTTCCGTTTTTGCACGGTGTAGATGCACCGATGTATTACGTAGCGTTGATGACATTTATCCTGATCTTTTCATCAGTAACAATGGTATTGGCAGTAGATGCAGGTCATCAGATGAAACAAAAGAAAGTAGCCACTTATATGTTATTGACTATTGTCGGTGGTTTTATCTTCTTGGGTTCACAAGCCTGGGAATGGAAAAATTTTATCACGGGAACCTACGGAGCCGTGGAAACAAGGGGAGGTGAAATTTTACAGTTTATTGATAAAGACGGTAAAAGACTGGCACTGGCTGATTTTGCTGACCACTCGGTTTCAAGAGAAGACGGTGTTTTGACAAGAGACAGAGGAACCTGGTTTATGAAAGGTGGTTCTGATACATCTGTTTCTTTAGAGCAGGTAAAAGCAGGTTTGCAAAACAATCCGGACGTATTGATCCGTACACAATATACCAACCCTGACAATAGACACGAAAAGATTGCCCTGACCCGTGAAGAATCTCTGGAAAGAATGCAGGACTTTACAATGGTTGTAGAAGGAGCGAATCTGATTCGTAATGAATACGGTCATAAAACATTCGCAGATTTGTTCTTCTTTATTACCGGATTTCACGGATTTCACGTGAGTATTGGAGTTTTGTTGAACATTATTATTTTCTTTAATGTATTGCTGGGAACATACCAAAAAAGAGGTTCTTATGAAATGGTAGAGAAAGTAGGTTTATACTGGCACTTTGTAGATTTAGTTTGGGTGTTTGTATTTACATTCTTCTATTTAGTTTAATTATATAATCAAGATTTAAAATGGGAGCACACGTATCTAATACAAAAAGAATTTGGACAGTATTTATTT
>DATGMY010000198.1:0-3564 GCA_035307005.1 Flavobacterium sp.
AATCTTTTTTAGCTTCCGGTTTTATTTCAATCCTATACTTCCCCATATATCATTCGGGTCTAAAATAATTCCTTTCTGCTTTTCCGCTTTCTTGATTTTTTTGACAAATTCAGGATTGTACGGATTTTTTTGGTTATCTGAAACAATTTCAACCCCTTTGTGTTCTTTTGAAAAAATTTCAATGATATCTTTCAAAGCTTTGCCGGCTTTGGTTCGTTCGTTTATTTTTATGGTTATTGTAGTCATTGGTTCAATGGTTTATATAATACAAAGATATGAAAACCACACAACATTTCCCTGTTTTTAATGAATACAAACAGAAATACAATCCGCTTTTATTTGACTGATACCATATATTTGTTTTCTTTTGTAAAAACGATACCGTAAATGAAGAAAATTTTTATATTATTGTTATTCTTTCCGTTGTTTAGTTCGGCTCAAATTCTAAATATCGAACGTTATAAAATTGAAAAAGACACTGCCAGACATTTTATGTTCAAAGCCACCGCAGGAATCAATATTTATAACCGAAGTGCTTCCGCATTAGATCCTGTTAATTTATTTGGTTACAATGTAGATGTAAATACGATGTATTATCCAAAAAAACACGCATTCATAATTATAGGAAAATTGGACTATCTCAAAATAAACGATAATGATTTTCTGAACTTTGGATTTCTACACGCAAGGATTAATTTCTTCAGGGAAAATAACATAAATTATGAAGTATTTTCACAGTATTCTTTTGATAATTTCCGCGGACTCGAACCTCGGATTTTAGTAGGAAGCGGAGTCAGAAAAAACCTTGTTAAAGACGAGAATATTTCTTTGGTATTAGGTGTTGGATTGCTGTATGAAAAAGAGCGTTGGAAACATCCCGTAGACGGACATACAATAACAACTGATTTTTTAAAGAGTTCCAATTATTTGTCTTTTCGTTATTCGGTCAATGAATTTTTGGATTTGAATACCATAAGCTATTATCAGGTAGGTTATGACAACAATATCAGCTCTTTTCGACATAGGATAAGTAGTATAATTACTACGAACACCAAAATATCTTCCGGTTTTTCGCTTACCAATTCATTGGAAATGAATTATGAAGACAAACCAATCGTTCCCATAACAAAACTTATTTTTGCTTTCAAAACAGGAATTTCATTAGATTTTTAATATATTTAACCCTTATGACAGCAGAAGCACAATTAGTTTTACAATACATTCAGCATACCAACCGCAATATTTTTCTGACCGGAAAAGCCGGGACAGGAAAAACTACTTTGCTTAAAAAGATTCTGCAAACAACTTATAAAAACACCGTGGTAGTGGCACCCACGGGTATTGCGGCTTTAAATGCCGGCGGTGTTACCATTCATTCTTTTTTTCAGTTGCCGTTTTCGGGATTTATTCCTGTTGATGATTTTAAAAATACAAACGAACAGCTGTATTTTGAGACCAAACGAAGCATCAAACGGCATTTTAAAATGAATCAAACCAAGCAAACACTGATAAAAAATCTGGAGTTATTGGTTATTGATGAAGTTTCGATGCTGCGTGCCGATGTACTCGACGCAATGAACGAAATGTTGCAGCACATTCGCAGATCTTCAGATCCGTTTGGCGGTGTTCAGGTGTTGTTTATCGGCGATTTATGGCAGTTGCCGCCGGTGGTAAGACAAAATGAATGGGAAGTTTTAAGGCAGTTTTACCAGGGCATTTATTTTTTCAATGCCTGGGCAATGCGTCAGGCAGAACCCTTGTATATTGAACTTAAAAAGATTTACCGTCAGGACGATCAGCGTTTTGTACAATTGCTCAACAATTTCAGAACCAATTCGGTCACACCACAGGACGATGAAATTTTAAATGAACGGGTACATGAACATTTTGATACCACTAAAAACAAAGGTTACATCACGCTGACAACGCACAACCGGAAAGCCGATGAAATCAACCACAAAGAATTAAAAGCTTTAAAAACACAAGAGTTTGTTTTTTTGCCCGAAATCATTGGCGATTTTCCGGAAAAGATGTATCCTTTGGAATCTGAATTGGTTTTGAAAAAAGGAGCTCAGGTAATGTTTGTAAAAAACGACCTGAATTTTGAAAAGCGTTATTACAACGGAAAAATAGGTTTTGTTTCCTTTGTTTCTGCTGATGAAATCGAGGTTTTTCTGCCTGAAGAAGGAATTAAAATCGAGGTGGAAAAATACGAATGGCAAAATGTACGCTACACGCTCAATCCGCAAACCAAAGAAATAGAAGAAGAAGTTTTGGGAACTTTTGTGCAGTATCCGTTGAAATTAGCGTGGGCAATCACGGTGCATAAATCTCAGGGACTGACCTTTGACAAAGCCGTTTTGGACATCAACGATGTATTTATGTCGGGGCAGGCGTATGTGGCGTTGTCGCGATTGCGTAGCTTAAACGGTTTGGTACTTTCCAAACCTGTGGCAATCCGCCGGATTCTGACCGATGAAACCATTCTTCAATATTCCGGTCGAAACCAGGCTACAGACAATGAAGATCAACTGTTGCAGGCAAAAAAAGAATTTTTATGGAAACAAATCCGGGAGACTTTTGACTGGATCGATGCCCACAAGCAATTTTCCGGATGGATCAGAACCTGGGTCGATGAAAAAAGATCGACGCGCGCAATTTACAAACCCTGGGCATTAAAACAGGAACGCTTGCTGGAACAGCTCACGGTTGTTGGAACAAAATTTCTGCAGCAACTTTACGAATTGTTTACCGGCACAGAGTTTCGTGTGGAACATCTTGTGCAAAGATTTGAAAAATCGTACGACTATTTTTATCCGAAATTAGACGAATTGGCTTATGACACCCTGTTTGTTTTGGAACAATCAAAAAGAAAGAAAGGTTTTGTGCTTTTTGCCGAACAATTGCGGGTATTTGAAGACGAACATATCAAAATGATTTTAAAGTTGATTAAAACCAATAAAATGATGGTTCTTTTCAAAACCGGAGCCGATTTTACCAAACAAAATCTTGAAACAAAAGAAGCAGCCGCTTATCGTCTGAATCATCTGACCGGAATTAAAGAAATTTTGCGTACCGAAATTTTGGAAGTAGAAGAAGAAAACGATGCCTTGAAAAAAATTCCGAAAGCACCCAAAGTTTCCACCATAGATAAGACCTTTGACCTTTGGCAGCGCAAGCGGACTGTTGCCGAAATTGCTGATGAACGTAAGCTGTCTGTACAGACCATTTCGCAGCATATCGGAAAATTGGTCGGTCAGCAAAAAATAGATATAACCGAAGTATTGTCTAAAAAGAAAATAGGTCAGTTGGAAAAATTATTTCAAAACCACAAAAGCGAAACATTAACCGAAATCAAAGCCGAAGCACCCGATACCATCACGTGGGATGATTTACGGATTTATAAAGCGTATTTTGAAATAAAAAACAAATCTGATTCAATTAGATAGCTAAAAATCTTTGTAACCTGAGTTTGATTGTTATTTAGCTAATAATTAATGGTATATGTTTGAACACATCCTTCCGGATGTTTTAAAACACTAATGTTTGGAAGATGACTTTTAC
>DATGMY010000199.1:0-9592 GCA_035307005.1 Flavobacterium sp.
TCGATGGCGGATATTTACAATGCCGTGAAAAACTCCAATGTTTTGGGAAAGAAAAATACTTGTGCCGATGTCAAATGTACAATAGGAAAGGAAATCAATAAAGAATTAGAAAAATTATTTCATGAAACCGACCAAATTGTAGTCAATGCTCTTCAAAAGAAATCATTGAAAGCTTTCGTTGATCAGTTCAATTAAAATTTTTTAAACAAAAATGTAACAACAGTTGATACAATAAAATAAAGACAAAATAATATGAAAATAGAAATCTGGAGTGATGTAATGTGTCCGTTTTGTTACATCGGAAAACGAAATTTTGAAGCGGCATTAGCACAATTTGCCGATAAAGAAAATATTGAAGTAGAATGGAAGAGCTATCAGTTAGATCCGTCGGTTCCTGAAGTTGCTACCGAAAGTCAGGAAGATTATTTGGTAAAACGAAAAGGAATGAGCCGTGAGCAGGTACGGGCAATGTCGGCTAATGTGACCGAAATGGCAAAAAGTACCGGATTGGAATACCATTTGGATCAATCGGTAATGGTTAATTCGCAAAAAGCACATCAACTGATACAATTTGCCAAAAGCAAAAACTTGGGCAATGAAATCGAAGAACGTTTGTTTAAAGCCTTTTTTACTGAAGGAAAAAACGTGGCAGACATTGAAACCCTGACGCAGTTAGGCAAAGAAATCGGTTTGGACGAAAATGAATTACAAACCGCTTTTACTGACGAACGTTACAAATACCAAATGACTCAGGACATTCAGGAAGGTCAGAATCTTGGTGTGAAAGGAGTGCCTTTCTTTGTGTTTGACAGAAAATATGGTGTTTCGGGAGCACAACCGGCAGAAGCTTTCTTAGAAACCATTTCCAAATCATTTACCGAATGGAGAAAGAAAAATCCTGAAGTAAAACTGGAAATGACTCAGGGACAAAGTTGTGATACTGATGGAAATTGTAATTAAAAAAATAAAGGCTTAACCCGTAGTGTATTATAAACAGCCACGGATGCACAGATTTATTTTATTATTTACTACAAAATATAAAAAGGTATAGAAAGTGATTGAATGTGTCGCATCCAATATCTGTAAAAATTAAGTTTTTATAGACTTAATATGCTAAAAATATATATCTGTAAATCTGTGGTAAAAAAAATAAACACCCGATTTTTAATTATTTATGTTTAAATGAATAATACACTACAGGTAAGGTTTAAATAAAAGGCAGGTTTCAAGAGTAATTTATACTTGTATGTAACCCCTGAATTTAAGATTATGTTTCATCTTCCGGGATTTTTGACACCAAAACTTTATCGATCCGGTGTCCGTCTTTGTCCATGATTTCTATCAGATAGTTTCCGATAGTAAGTTGTTCTCCTACTTCGGGTAATCGGTCTAAACGGTGTAAAATCATTCCTGCAACGGTAGAATAGCTGTCTTGAATCTGATCCAGCAGGTTAAATTCTTTTGCAAAGTCAACCGCCGAATAATGTCCGTCCACCAACCAGCTCGTTTCATCACGACGTGTAATCGCATATTCTTCCTGATCCAGTTCGGTCATATCGCCCACCAGTGCATCAACCACATCGTCCATAGTTACCATTCCGATCACGGTGCCGTATTCATCCACAATCATTCCGTAGTGCAATTTTTCTTTTTTAAAGGTTTCCAATACCCTGTAAGAAAAAGTATTTTCATTCAGGAATATAGGTTTCCTTATAATTTTTGTAATATCAAAACTGGCATCTGTCGGATAAGAAAAAAGATCTTTAATCATGGCAATTCCAATCATATCGTCCAGATTATTGCTGGTAGAAACGGGATATGCCGAGTGTTTTTCCTGATTGATTTTTTCTTTGATATCTGCCCAGGAATCGTTGGTGGTAAAGAAAACAATGTCTCCGCGATGAGTCATCAGAGAATTGATTCGTCGGTCGCCCAGTTCAAAAACGCGTTCTACAATATCCTGTTCGATTTCTTCTATTTCGCCGCCTTCCACACTTTCTGCAATCATCGTTATAATTTCCTCTTCAGACATTTTACTTTCCGTTATTTTATCTATACCCAGAATAGTCAGTATCAAATTATGAGAACTACTGAGCAACCACACAAACGGCGAAGTCAGGAAAGAGAGGATTTTCATTGGTTTTGCCAAAAAAGTAATGACGGTTTCCGGGAATGCCATACCTAATCTTTTAGGTAAAAGTTCGCCCACTACAATAGAAAGATAAGTTACAGTAACAACAACAGTTCCGGTAGCTAAGCTTTTGGCATAGGGTTTTGTCCAGGCAAACTCAGAATAAAAAACTGCTACATCTCCGGTCAGGTTTTTGCCACTGTAAATTCCGAGCAAAATCCCGATTAAAGTAATACCTATCTGAACTGTAGAAAGAAATTTCGTAGGATTCTCGGAAAGTTCAAGTGCAGTAGCGGCATTGCTGTCGCCTTTCTTTTTGGCATTTTCAAGTTTAAATTTCCTTGAAGAAACCAATGCCATTTCAGACATTGCAAATACTCCGTTGAGAAGTATCAATATTATCATAATAAATATTTCCATATAAGGACAAAAAATTTGCTAGCTTTAAAGCTAAGAGCCATTGATTACTCAAATGTACTAAACTTTGTGGCTTCTGAGTATAAAACATCTGAACAATATAAATTCTTTGTTTATCTTTGATAATCCTTTAAAAAGGCTTTGTAAAGGAAGCAAATTTATGTTTTTAGCTTTTTTAATTCCTGTATTATTGCCTTTGATGCTTCTGTATTAACATTTTTAAACGATCAGAAGAAGGTTTGATTTTGAACAATCTGGTAAGGAATAAAATCAACTTCTTTTTTTTTATTAATCAAATAATTACATTTGCACAAAAATCATTAAACAACACAATTTTTATAATAAATAATTATGAGTACAATCGTAAAAATTCATGCACGCCAGATTTTAGATTCACGCGGAAACCCAACGGTAGAAGTTGATGTAATCACTGAAAACGGTGTAATGGGACGCGCTGCTGTTCCTTCTGGTGCTTCTACAGGCGAACACGAAGCGGTGGAACTGCGTGACGGGGGTAAAGATTTTATGGGCAAAGGTGTTTTTACTGCCGTAAAAAATGTCAATACCATCATCGCTGAAAATATTATTGGCTTCAGTGTTTTTGAGCAAAACGCCATCGATCAGGCAATGATTGAGTTAGACGGTACTCCAAACAAATCAAACCTTGGAGCAAACGCTATTTTAGGTGTTTCGTTAGCAGTTGCCAAAGCTGCTGCCAATGAACTGGGTATGCCTTTGTATCGCTATGCAGGTGGTGTTTCAGCAAATACTTTACCTGTTCCAATGATGAATATTATCAACGGAGGATCTCATTCTGATGCACCGATTGCGTTTCAGGAATTTATGATTATGCCGGTTTCTGCCAGCAATTTCACAGAAGCGATGAAAATGGGAACCGAGATTTTTCATAATTTAAAGAAAGTGTTGCAGGATCGCAATTTAAGTACAGCTGTGGGCGACGAAGGTGGTTTTGCACCTAATCTGGCAGGTGGTACAGAAGATGCTTTGGATTCTATAAAATTGGCCGTTGAAAAAGCAGGATATGTATTTGGAAAAGACATTATGATTGCTTTGGACTGTGCCGCTTCTGAATTTTATGTAAACGGAAATTATGATTATACCAAATTTGAAGGTAGTAAGGGAGTCATTCGTACATCAGAAGAACAGGCAGATTATTTAGCCGGGTTGTGTCAGAACTATCCGATTATTTCCATCGAAGACGGAATGTATGAAGACGATTGGGCGGGCTGGAAAACCCTTACCGATAAAATCGGGGATAAAGTTCAATTGGTAGGAGACGATTTGTTTGTAACCAATGTGGCACGTTTAGAACGGGGAATCAGTGAAAATACGGCAAATTCTATCCTGATCAAAGTAAACCAGATCGGAACATTAACTGAAACCATTGCGGCAGTAAATATGGCACACAATGCAGGTTATACATCAGTAATGTCGCACCGTTCCGGAGAAACAGAAGACAATACGATTGCGGATTTGGCTGTTGCGCTTAATTGCGGGCAAATCAAAACAGGTTCGGCTTCCCGTTCCGATCGTATGAGTAAATACAACCAGTTGTTGCGCATTGAAGAGGAATTAGGTTCAGTGGCATATTACCCGCAGATGAACGCTTTTAAAGTTAAGAAATAATTAAAAAAACAACATATCTGAAAAAAGTCGTGATTTTACGGCTTTTTTTGTTTTTTCATAAAACTCAAATGATTTCAATTATAATTTAAGAAATAACTATTATATAATGAATGATAGTGTAAATGATTGTGTTTTTTGAAGAGTCTTTTTTTATAATTCGTAAAAAAAAAGTTGTTTTTTTCACAGATTTATGTGTAAATTTACAGTCAGGATTCTTTTAAAAGAAAAGAATTTAGTAAATTCGCATTTAGCAAATTAAAAAAATACAATCATATATGTCTAAGACTGCTACTATAGAACTAAACGGTAAAAAAGTAGAGCTGCCTGTGATAGTGGGCACCGAAAACGAAGTTGCTATTGATATTCAGAAACTAAGAGCTTTAACGGGTGCAATTACTTTAGATCCCGGCTATAAAAATTCGGGTTCATGTCAAAGTGCCATCACTTTTTTGGATGGAGAAGAAGGAATTTTGAGATACCGTGGATATACTATTGAAGATCTGGCCGAAAAAGCCCACTTTTTAGAAGTTTCGTACCTGATTATTTTTGGAGAACTGCCTACACAGGAACAACTTGATAAGTTTGAAAATGATATTCGCAAACATACTTTGGTAAACGAAGAGATGAAAAGCATCATTGATGGCTTTCCAAAACACGCGCATCCAATGGGAATATTGGCGTCATTGACTTGTGCTTTAACAGCTTTTAACCCTAAAGTAGTAGATGCTGACAGCAAAAGCGATATGTATGAAGCTGTTTGTAAAATTATGGGTAAATTTTTGGTTATTGCTACATGGACATACAGAAAAACACAAGGTTATCCTTTGAATTATTACGATAATACCAAACCTTATGTAGAAAACTTTTTACACTTGATGTTTGAATTGCCAACAGGACCTTACAAAGCGAATCCTGTCGTATTGAACGCCATTGATAAATTGTTTATTTTACATGCAGACCATGAACAAAACTGTTCAACATCAACTGTTCGTATGGTGGGCTCATCACACGCAGGTTTGTTTGCTTCTATTTCTTCGGGAGTTTCTGCATTGTGGGGACCTCTGCACGGAGGGGCAAACCAGGCAGTATTGGAAATGTTGGAAGAAATCCAAAAAGATGGGGGCGATGCCGATAAATATCTGGAAAAAGCAAAAGACAGAAATGATCCGTTCCGCCTGATGGGCTTCGGACACAGGGTTTATAAAAACTTTGATCCGCGTGCACGCATCATCAAAAAAGCGGCTGATGAAGTATTGGCAGATTTAGGCGTTGAAGATCCGATTCTGAAAATCGCTAAAGATTTGGAAGAAAAAGCTTTGAAAGACGAGTATTTCGTGTCGCGTAATTTATATCCAAACGTAGATTTCTATTCAGGAATTATTTATCGTGCATTAGGAATACCAACAGAAATGTTTACCGTAATGTTTGCCATCGGACGTCTTCCGGGATGGGTAGCGCAATGGAAAGAAATGCGTGTAAACAAAGAGCCAATTGGTCGTCCGCGCCAGGTTTATGTAGGAGAACCATTGCGTCAGTTTAAAGAAATGAAAGACAGATAGTATCCAAAACTCATATTAAAAAACTTTTTTTCAAAAGCCAGGTCAATTTGATCTGGCTTTTGTCATTAATCATTTTTTACACAGCAAAGAACTTCTTATATTTGCTGAAACAACACTAATTGATATGATAAATCTCCATGTAACAGATGAAACCTCGAGGCTTAAAGCCGTTGTTTTAGGAACGGCAGTCAGCAATGGACCAACACCCGCGATTGAAGAAGCTTATGACCCTAAATCATTAGAGCATATTAAGGCGGGGACATATCCGGTAGAAGAGGATATGGTTAAGGAAATGGAAGCTTTTAATGCAGTTTTTCAAAAATATGATGTAAAAGTATATCGTCCCGAAATTATTGAAGATTACAATCAGATTTTTAGCCGCGACATCGGTTTTGTCATTGATGATATTTTTATCAAAGCCAACATTCTACCCGATCGTAACCGGGAATTAGATGCCATTCAATATGTCATTGATCAGATGAATCCTGACAAAGTGATTCGTCCGTCGGAAGAAGTGCATATCGAAGGTGGCGACGTAATGCTTTGGAACGACTATGTTTTTATCGGAACTTATAAAGGAAGCGATTATAAAGATTATATCACCGCTCGTACCAATATGGAAGGAGTTCGTTTTATCAAAGAATTGTTTCCAAACAAAATCGTTAAGGAGTTTGATTTGGTAAAATCGAAAATAGAGCCTCGGGATAATGCGCTGCATTTAGATTGTTGTTTTCAACCGGTAGGAAAAGATAAAGGAATTATTTACAAATCAGGATTCCGCGAAGAAGCCGATTATATGTATCTGGTAAATTTATTCGGAAAAGAAAATCTGTTCCATATCGAACGGGAAGAAATGTATCACATGAACTCTAATGTTTTTTCCATTGCACCTGATGTAGTAGTTTCAGAACGCAATTTCACCCGATTAAACAACTGGCTCAGAAACAAAGGATTTATTGTAGAAGAAATTCCGTATGCAGAAATTTCAAAACAAGAAGGGCTTTTGAGATGTTCGACCCTTCCGTTAATCAGAGAGTAAAATTGTTTTAGGGTATCTAACCTGAAACTAAAAAAACTTAAAACCAAAATAGAAATGAACCAAACAACCAATACAGTTTTAATGATTCGTCCGGTACAATTCCGTATGAACGAGCAAACAGCGGTAAATAATTATTATCAGCAAAAAACAGAAGGTTTAACTCCTGAAAACGCCAATCAGAAAGCGCAGCAGGAATTTGACGGATTTGTAGAACGATTACGCTCTGTGGGTGTAAATGTGATCGTGGTAGAAGACACCAAAGATTCCGATACGCCCGATAGTATTTTTCCAAATAACTGGATTTCGTTTCATGAAAATGCAGAAGTTGTTTTGTATCCGATGTTTGCAGAAAACCGCCGTCTGGAACGCAGAGAAGATATTCTCGATATAGTCGAAGAAAACGGTTTTGTAATTGATGAAATCAACGATTATACGTCTGCAGAAGAAGACAATATCTTTTTGGAAGGAACGGGAAGCATGATTTTGGATCGTGAAAACGGAAAAGTTTATGCCGCGTTGTCGGCACGTGCCGATGAAGAACTGATTATTGAGTTCTGTGAAGACAACGATATGCAGCCTGTGATTTTTGAAGCTTATCAAACAGTTGACGGAGAGCGTTTACCGATTTATCATACCAATGTAATGATGAGTGTAGCAGAAACTTTTGCCATTCTTTGTGCAGACAGCATCGATGATAAACAAGAGCGAAAATTAGTTATAAATAACTTGAAAGAAGACGGCAAAGAAGTGATTTTGATCACGGAAGAGCAAGTCAGCCGCTTTGCCGGAAATATGCTTCAGGTAGCCGGAAAAGACGGGCAATTGTATATGGTGATGAGTACACAAGCTTACGAAAGCCTGACTGATGCTCAAATTAAATCCATCGAAAAACATTGTGCCATCTTGCACGCTCCGTTATACACTATTGAAGCTTGTGGGGGCGGAAGTGCACGTTGCATGCTTGCAGAAGTTTTTTTGCCGAAAGCAGAATAAAAAGAATATAAAGCAAAGCGTAGGATTTTTCTACGCTTTTTTATTGGTCTCAAATAAAGTCTAAAACTATGTTCTTTGAGTACATCAACTTTTAATTTCTAAAAATTTTAACCACTAATTATCACAAAATAATTGGTGTGAATTTGTGTAATTAGTGACTACTTTAAAATCGGACTTTCAGTCCGAACTCAAACTATGGACTTTTAGTCCATAGGGGTTTATTTTGAAAGAGATAGAAAAAAATACATCACTTTTTTTCTATAAAATCCATCACAACTTTTGTAGCGTTTTTGTTTTTCAAGATAAAATCACGATTTTTTTTGCCTAAATCTTTTCTGTAAATAACATCAGCAATCAACTGATTAAAAGTGTGGGTTAATTCTACCGGATTGTTCACAACCAAGCAACTTCCTAAAGCCACCAAATCTTTCGCTTCCTGAAATTTTTCATATTCTGGACCAATTATGACAGGTGTTCCATAAGTAGCGGGTTCTAAAATATTGTGCAATCCGGTTCTGAATGCGCCGCCAACATAAGCAATATCTGCATACGCATAAATTTGTGTGAGAATACCAATCGTATCAATAACAAAAACATCGGCATTAGGTAAATCTTCTTCCTTGTAATTTGTATAACGAATGACTTTCTTATGGATTTTTTGAATCAACCGGTTGATTTCCTCTTCCTTAATATTGTGTGGCGCAATAATGAATTTGATGTTTTTACTACTATTTATATAAGGTAAATAAACGTTTTCGTCATCAATCCACGAACTTCCGATAACGATTGTTGTGGTGTTCTGTTTAAATTTTTCTATAAATTCTAAAGGTTGAATGCGTTCTACAATTTGTGCCACGCGGTCAAAACGGGTATCGCCATGAACCGTAACATTTTTAAAACCAATCGTTTCTAAAAGCTGCTTAGATGTTTCGGTCTGAACAAAGAAATGATGAAATGCCTTTAACACTTCCCGATAAAAACCGCCATAAGATTTGAAAAACAATTGATTCTCTCTGAAAATTCCCGAAACCAGATAAGTAGGAATGTTTCGTTTTTTTAATTCATTCAGGTAATTTAACCAAAATTCGTATTTAATAAAGAACACTATTTTTGGTTGAACCAAATCTAAAAACCTTTTTACATTGCTTTTTGTGTCTAAAGGAAGATAAATCGTAATATCGGCAATTTTATTATTTTTTCTCACTTCAAATCCCGAAGGCGAAAAAAAGGTTAATACAATTTTATAATCAGGATGGTTTTTCTTGAACGCTTCCATTACAGGCAACCCTTGTTCGTATTCTCCCAAAGATGCTACATGCACCCAAATATAATTTTGTGTAGGATCGATTTTTTGTTCTAATACAGGAAACGACTGTTTTCTGCCTTCAACAAATGATTTCATTTTTGAACTGAAAAATGGGGTAATCGGTAAAAGTGCAGCTGCCGTTTGAATGCCTAATTGATACAAAAATCGCATATAATTATATTTGGAATCACAAAAGTACGAATTTGTGTGAAGTTTAGAATTTAATCGTTACCACAATTAAGGAATTTAGTATTTTTGTATATCAAATTTTCAATGATGAAAAAACTACAAATGGTTGACTTAAAAAGTCAATACGAGGATATAAAAGAAGAAATCAATGCAGGTATTCAGGAAGTTTTGGACACCACAGCTTATATCAACGGACCTAAAGTCCACGAGTTTCAGAAGAATTTAGAGAATTATTTAGGAGTAAAAAACGTGATTCCCTGTGCCAACGGAACCGATGCGTTGCAAATTGCGATGATGGGGTTGGGATTAAA
>DATGMY010000200.1:0-5605 GCA_035307005.1 Flavobacterium sp.
GTTCCGTTAAACATAATGCTGTCTTGTGTTACCAAACCTAATTGGTCGCGCAACGAAATCAACTGAATGTTTTTAATATTGGTATTGTCAATCAAAATTTCGCCGTGTTCCACATCGTAAAAACGCATCAGTAAATTGGCAATGGTACTTTTCCCGGAGCCCGACTGACCAACCAAAGCAACCATTTTTCCTTTTGGTATTTCTAAATTAAAATTCTTTAAAACTTCACGCTCGCCATCATATGAAAATGTGACATTTTTCAAAGAAATATTATTGTTAAACGTTTCTATTACTTTAGAATGTTCTGTATCACGAATCACGTTTGGCGTGTCAATGATTTCAAAAACACGTTCTGCTGCTGCCATACCGTTTTTTACCTGATAAGTAGCTTTTGAAATGGCTTTGGCAGGAGTTAAAATGTTGTAGGCTAAAGTTATATAAGCCAGAAATAAGGCTCCATCTAACGATTTTTCTACCAAAACCAAATTTCCGCCGTAAATCAATAAAACGCCAATGGTGATAATTCCTAAAAATTCGGACATTGGTGATGCCAAATTATTTTTTTTACCAATTTTATTGGTTAAAACATACAGACGGTCAATGGATTGATTAAACAATCTTTTGAAGAAACCTTCGGCATTGTACCCTTTTACTATTTTTAAACCCGACAAGGTCTCTTCTGTAATAGAAATCAAATATCCGTTTTCCTGTTGTGCACGGGTGGATTGCGATTTTAATGACTTTCCGATTTTTGAAATGATAAATCCTGAAATAGGTATAAATATGAAAACAAACAACGTGAGTTCCCAACTGATTTTTATCATAGCGATTAACGAGAAAATAATGGTCAACGGTTCTTTTACGATAAGTTCCAATACTAAAAAAAACGAATTTTGAACCTCATTGACATCTCCCAACATACGTGCCATTACGTCGCCTTTTCTTTTTTCGGAATAATAGGAAACAGGCAATTCAACGATTTTGGCATACATTTTTCTTCTGAAATCACGCAAAACTCCCGTTTTTAGTTTCATTAAATGTTGTAATCCCAAATAACCTGAAAGGTTTTTAAGCAAAAAGGTTACAATTACCAATGAAACTGTCAGCAATAAGGCGTAATTGGCTCCGTAGGTTTCCGAATAATATGTAACATAATAAAAAAGTGTGTCGTATAAATAGGTATCAATCGTTGCTAAACCGTTATAGGTGGGCAATTGGGTCACTTTTTCGGTGTTTCCAAACAACACTTTTAGAACAGGAAAAATAAAGACCATTCCCACTGTTCCAAACAAAGCGTATAAAATATTAAAAATTACATTCCAAACGATGTTTTTTTTGTAATTTAAAGCGTAAGGAAGTATTTTTTTTAAATTATCATCCATTAGTTCAAATTCATATCGTTAATGATGCGTTGGATCTTATCGGTTAGATAGTCATCAGCGTCGTTAATTTCATCTACTGCTTCAATCGGTGTATTGGTACTGAAATAAAACTTAATTTTAGGTTCGGTACCGCTTGGGCGGGCACAGATTTTTGAACCATCTTCCAGGTAATAAATCAACACATTTGATTTTGGCAGATATAAAGGTTCTGTTTCGTTTGAAAACAAATTTGTAGCCACAGAACTTTGATAATCTTCTATAAAAACCACGCGTTCGCCTGCAATTTCCTTCAAGGGATTGTTGCGCAACTCCGTCATCATTTGTGCGATTTCTTCAGCGCCGTCTTTTCCTTTTTTTGTCAGCGAAATCAGGTGTTCTTTATAGTATCCAAAATCGACATATAAATTTTGAAGTTCTGTAAAAACCGATGAACCCGAAGCTTTTGCAATTGCTGCAATTTCACAAATCAGCAGGGTAGAAGCTACGGCATCTTTATCGCGAACGGCATCGCCCACCATATAACCAAAGCTTTCTTCGCCACCGCCAATGAATTTTTGATTCGGGAAATCTTTAATGAATTTTGCAATCCATTTAAAACCGGTCAATCCTACTTTGCAATCAATTTCATAAGCTTCTGCCAATGCCAAAATCATCGGAGTAGATACAATCGTTGACCCGATAAAATGTTTTTTGCCTTGTAATTTTCCTTCGCGTTTCCATTGTTCCAGTAAAAAAGCGGTCATTACCACCATAGCCTGATTTCCGTTTAGCATAACCATTTCTCCTTTATTATTGCGAACAGCGATACCTAAACGGTCAGCATCAGGATCGGTGCCAATCACAATATCAGCATTGATTTCATTGGCTAAATTTAATGCCATTTGCAAAGCTTCCGGTTCTTCGGGATTGGGCGATTTTACGGTAGGAAAATCGCCGTTGGGTTCGGCTTGTTCTTTGACGATATGTACATCGGTATATCCTGCTTTTTTCAATACATCAGGAATGGCTTTAATCGATGTCCCGTGTAAAGAAGTATAAACGATTTTCAGATTTTCGCGGGTTTCTTTCGGAAGGTTGAAACTTGCGTTTTCCACAGCAGATTGCGCAAAAGCTGTGTCTATTTCCGCTCCGATATATTCAATCAGCTCCGGGTTAGAGTTAAATAAAATATCCGAGTAGTCCAGGTTATCAATAACCTGAATCAATTCTTTATCTTGTGGCGGAACCAATTGCCCGCCGTCTTGCCAATAAACTTTATACCCATTGTATTCCGGCGGATTGTGCGATGCGGTCAACACAATTCCAGCGTGGCAATTCAAATAACGAACCGCAAAAGACAATTCCGGAGTGGGACGCAAATCTTCAAATAAATAAACCTTGATTCCGTTAGCAGAAAATACATCAGCAACTATTTTTGCCAAGGTATCGCTGTTGTGGCGGCAATCGTAGGCAATCGCTACTTTGATTTGCTCGTTTGGAAAAAATTGTTTTAGGTATTGCGACAATCCCTGCGTGTTTTTCCCCAAAGTATATTTGTTGATACGGTTGGTTCCCACGCCCATAATGCCGCGCATCCCACCTGTTCCGAATTCTAAATTGCGGTAAAAGGCATCTTCTAATTCTTTTGGCGAAGAAGTGATTAATTCTTTGACCAAATTTTGAGTTTCAGCATCAAAAGGATCCTGAATCCATTTATTGCTTTGTTCTAATATATTTTTCGGAATATCCATTTGTCTTTTTTTAAATATTTAATTTTTCAGCAATTTGGTATCGTGTTTCATTGTCTTTAGTTCTGAGAATAATTTCGCCCAAAAATCCGGCGACAAACAATTGTGTTCCCAGAATCATTGAAGTAAGAGCAATGTAAAACCACGGGTTGTTGGCAACCAAAATGGCAGGTTGTCCGGTGTAGAGTTTATATGCCTTTGAAGCTCCGATATAAAGCGCACTGCAAAAACCGACAATAAACATCAAAGCTCCCAAAGCTCCGAAAAAGTGCATGGGTCGTTTGCCAAATTTGGATATAAACCAAATGGTAATCAAATCTAAAAAACCATTGATAAAACGACTCATTCCGAATTTTGAAGAACCGTATTTGCGCGCCTGATGTTTTACCACTTTTTCGCCGATTTTTGTGTAACCGGCATTTTTTGCCAATACGGGAATGTAACGGTGCATTTCTCCTGAAACATCAATGTTTTTTACCACTTCATTTCGGTAGGCTTTCAGTCCGCAGTTAAAATCGTGCAACTGAACGCCTGATGTTGCCCGTGCTGCCCAGTTAAACAGTTTTGAGGGAAGATTTTTTGCGACAACAGAATCGTACCGCTTTTTTTTCCAGCCCGAAACCAATTGATAATTTTGATTTATTATCATCCGATACAATTCGGGAATCTCATCAGGACTGTCTTGTAAATCTGCATCCATTGTAATTATAACATCACCTTTAACTATAGCAAATCCGGCGTGTAAAGCTTGTGATTTACCAAAGTTTTTCTGAAACCGGATTCCCTTTACACAAGGATTGTTCTGCTGAATGTTTTGTATAACGTTCCAGGAATCATCGGTGCTGCCGTCGTCTATAAAAACAATTTCATAAGAAAAATCGTTTTCCAGCATCACTCTTTGAATCCAACTGTGAAGTTCGGGCAGTGACTCTTCTTCGTTTAACAATGGAATTAAGACAGAAATGTGCATAAATTATATTTTAGGTGCAACAAACTGCGATTTGTTTTTAAAAATCAAGGCAATCAGTAATCCTGCCAAAGAACCTCTCAAAATGCTTCCGGCAAGACTGAAAAGAAGATTTTTAACGGCAAAATTATCAATAGCTTTTGCAGCTGCCATTTGGTTCTCAATTTCTTCCTGAGATAAATCCAGAGCAGTGAGATTGGTTTGTGCCAGATCCAGCATCAATTGATTGTTGATTTCTTTAAATTCCGGACTTACAAAATTGAATAATATATAAATAGTTAACTGATTTGCCAGAAAACCAATGCAGATCATCACTAAATAAGCAGAAAAACCATTTTTAAAGGTAAGTTCATTACCTGATTTTCTTTTGGTAATCCAAACACATAAAATGCCCAGAATCAATACAATGACCATATTGAAAATTCCAAAAACAGGTTTGGTAAACAAGGTTGCGTCGTAAAAAAACGTAATTACATTGACAACAACATAATAAAAGGCTAAAACCAAACCGAAAAACAGTCCGGTTTTTTTGCTGATTGCATTCATTGATATAACTTTGAAAATCCTACAAATATAAGAAAAATAGCTAAAGACTTTTTACGAAAAAAGCAATAAAAATTACAGGGAAATCGTTTGTAATTCAAAAATATATTTTAAATTTGCAGTCTGAAAAATATAAACAATATTGTCAAATCAAAAAGTTGCTGTTGTGTTTATACCTTTTTGAAACATAAAAGCATCAGAACAAGCAGTAGCCAATTATTAAAAAAAACAGATTTATCATGAAACAAGGTATTCACCCGGAAAATTACAGATTAGTAGCGTTTAAAGATATGTCAAACGATGACGTATTCATCACAAAATCAACCGTAGAAACAAAAGAAACAATCGAAGTTGATGGAGTAGAATACCCAGTTTATAAAATGGAGATTTCACGTACATCGCATCCATTCTATACAGGTAAATCGAAACTTATTGATACTGCAGGACGTATCGATAAATTTAAAACGAAATACGCTAAATTCAAAAAATAATTTTTGGATAGAAAATACAAAAAGCCTCGCAGTAATGCGAGGCTTTTTTTGTGGATATGATCAAAAAACATTCAATTCGTAGTTGAATATCTGTTATTCAATTTAAAATCTTCGTAAATTTAACGCTTAAAAATAAAGACAACCGAAATGAACTATATACTATATGATGGAAGTGTACGCAATGCGTTGTTACCTTTTACATTTACCCGACCTGTGGCCGATATTCGTATTGGAATTTTGACTATTCGCGAAAAATGGGAAAAATATTTGGGTGTTACAACCACTACGCTTACTGAAGAATATTTATCCGAAAAATATCCGATGGTTGAATTGGAAGAAAACGTCATGATTAATGCTTCTTTTTGCCCAAACGAAGCTTTGGTTGAAATGATCAGCTTTCTGAAACCGATGCAGGCAATTGTTAAAGACGATGAAATCATTGCTTTTTTCACTACAGATGAACAGGAGGAGGTTGATTTTGAGAAATATGAGTTG
>DATGMY010000201.1:0-6369 GCA_035307005.1 Flavobacterium sp.
TGCACCAACGATAGAAGAAACAAACCATTTATTAGGAAAATGGAACTTGAATACTATTAGTCTAAAAATTACAATTGACGGAGAAGTTTATCAAGAAATGGAAGATTTACCGGTAGAAGGATTGACGACAATGCAATTTGACTTCAGAGCCGACAACACTGTTGAGTATTATTTTAATAATAATGATGAAATAGAAGAAGGAATCGGAACTTATCAAAGGAATGGTAATAATTTAACCATAACTATTGAAGGTGAACCGGCTGATTTTGAAATATTATTAAGCGATGCAAACAATCTTCATCTGGGAATAGAAGATGAATATGAATATCAGGGACTACAACTTAAAGAGGAAATTACTTTTAAGTTTTTAAAAATGTAATAAAAAGAAACCGAAGCTTCAAGCTTCGGTTTTTTTATTGCCAATTGAAATGTTAGACATCTCTGTTTACATCAAATGCTTCTAAATATTGTGCTACACGCTGAACAAACTGTCCGCCTAAAGCACCGTCAACAACTCTGTGATCGTAAGAATGTGATAAGAACATCTTTTGACGGATCCCGATAAAGTCTCCTTCCGGTGTTTCGATAACCGCTGGAACTTTACGAATGGCTCCTAATGCTAAAATTCCCACTTGTGGCTGATTGATGATTGGCGTTCCAAACACAGAACCGAAAGTTCCTACGTTGGTTACCGTATAAGTACCACCTTGTGTATCGTCTGGTTTTAGTTTGCCGGTACGCGCACGGTTTGCTAAGTCGTTCACGGCTTTTGCCATCCCGACAATGTTGAGTTGATCAGCGTTTCTAATTACCGGAACAATTAAATTTCCGTTAGGCAATGCTGCTGCCATCCCCAGATTGATGTTTCTTTTTTTGATGATACGATCGCCATCTACAGAAATATTCATCATTGGGAAATCGCGTAATGCTTTGGCAACGGCTTCCATAAAAATAGGAGTAAAGGTCAGTTTTTCACCTTCACGTTTTTCAAAGGTGTCTTTAACTTTACTTCTCCATTTTACGATATTGGTTACATCTACTTCAATAAACGATTGAACGTGAGCCGAAGTTTGAATTGATTGAACCATGTGATGCGCAATCATTTTACGCATACGATCCATTTCTATGATTTCGTCTTGTCCGTTTACAGAAACAGGAGCTGCTTTTGTGGTTGGTTGCGCTACCGGAGCTGCTGCCGGTTTTGAAACTTCAGCAGTAACGGTGGTCTGTGAACCTCGGTTTTTCACATAATCCAAAATATCTGATTTGGTTACACGACCGTCTTTGCCGGTTCCGTTGATTGTTTCCAATTCAGCTACAGAAATATTTTCTTCTTTGGCAATGCTTTTTACCAAAGGAGAGAAGAACTTTTCTGAGGCATTGAAATCCGGAACAGTGGTTGTTTCCTGAGCTTGAGTTACAATTTGTTCTGCCACAGCTACTGGTGTTTCTTCTTTTGAAGAAGGAGTTTCTGCAACAGCGTCTGTACCTTCGGTTTCAATAATTGCAATAGTTTGCCCTACCTGAACTACATCGTCTTTCTGAAACAAAATTTCCACAATCTTTCCACCGACTTCTGTGGGTACTTCACTATCAACTTTATCGGTAGCTACTTCAACAATTGTTTCGTCTTGTTCTACAGTATCTCCAACGTTTTTTACCCAATTTGTTATCGTTGCTTCCGCAACACTTTCTCCCATCTTAGGTAATTTTAATTCAAACTTTGCCATATTTCTAATAAAGAGTTGTGTTTAGATTAAAGTATTACAAAAGTAATAATTTTCAGGAGTATTTTAGTGATAAACATAAAATATTTATTTGTGGAGTATTTCGTTTCAAAGTGATAAATCAAAACGATAAAACTTCTCCTTTGTCGTTTTTGTGATTGCTGCCGATAAAAAAACAGGAGTTTTTTGTACGGATCTTAAATGTTTTATTTGATTTTTTATTTTGACAGATAAATTGAATGTATTCCTTGAAAGATATTATTTCGTTGTCGATCAAAATTTCTATTTGTTTGTCGGGTTGATCCAGTGTGTAAACATCTTCTAAATGCGTGACCCAATCAATGGAGACCGAAAGTTGGTTTTGAAGGCTTTGAAATACAGAAGCGTTTTTGCTTACCAAAATATAGTGTTCGGGTGGATTTGTTTCACTTCCCTGTTCTTTTGTTTTTTTTAGCGCAAACAATGCCGTTCCTATATTCATTATTACATCGAAAAACCACGAAGTGCGAAAATGTTTTGTATAAAAAAACTGCATTGCTTCTTTAAAACGTTTCATATACGTTCCGTCTTTCAGTGTGCTTTCTCCTTTAAAATGAATGACCGATGTGGAAGGAATATAATAATTGTTAAACCCTTGTTTTAAAACCATATATGAGAGGTCAATATCGTCGGAATACATAAAACACCCTTCATCAAAACCGCCTGTTTTCAGATAAAGATCCCGTTTGAGCAACATAAATGCACCCACCAGAATATCTGCTTTTCCGGTTTGATATTCCTCAATGTGTTGTGCATAATATTGATTAAAGAGAGATGATTTCGGAAAAAGTTTATACAGCCCCGTTACTTTGGTAAATGCTACCCATGGTGTGGGGATTCCCCGTTTACTTTCTGCAAGAAACTGACCTGAACCATCGATCAGATGGCAACCCAGAATCCCAGGATGATCAAGTTGTTTATATTCTTGCAGCAACACTTCAAAAGTATCTTCGGCAACAATAGTATCAGGATTGAGTATGCAGACAAATTCGCCTTTTGCAGACGCTACCCCAATGTTGTTTCCCTTGGGAAATCCGGCATTTTCTTCCTGATATAAATAAGTAATCCCGGGAAAACAGCTTTGCATCATCTCCTTAGAACCGTCTGTCGAAGCATTATCAACAACAATTATTTCCCCATCCATATTCTGAAGGGCTTTTTGAACACTTTTGACACAGACTTCTAAAAAATGTCTTACATTATAATTGAGGATAACAACGGAAAGCTGCATTTTTTACAAATATTAGTTATTTTAAAGACGCAATCTGTGCTTTGATAAAATCTGTGGCAAGATAGGAGAGGAGTTTCCCCAACATATTTTCAGGCATCATATTCATATCCGGCGAACCTTCACACAGGTGCAGGTATCTTGCGTTGGGATGACTCGCCATAAGATGAACAAATTGTCTTGCTTCTGTAGTGGAAAAACCATTCGGAGACATGGCACTGCTCGCTGCGTTTTCAATGGCATCTACATCGATTTCAATACCGTAGTCGGTGTTTCTTGTTTGTTTAAAAGCATTATTCATTGCAGTAACAAAGTCTTTTTCAAAACGGACTTTCATTTCTTCAAAAGTAAACATTTTGAGTTCGTTACAATATTCTTTAAACTGTTTCAGCATCCATTTGTTGAGGTAATTTTCATGGACACCAAATGCGCAATAATTTTTCAGAAAACCTTCGTGAAAGGCATACGAAAAACCGTTACCACTATGACGACCTTCCAAAGCCCTGAAATCGGTATGGGCATCAAAGTTAACTACATTCACTGCAGCTCCTTTTGCCAATGCCAGCCCTTTGATGTTTCCATAAGAATTGTTATGTCCACCACCGATTACAACAGGTCTTTTTCCGGATTTATGAATCAGAGCATTGAGGTAAGTAATTTCTTTATCGATCTCATTGACTATTTCATTCAATCGTTTTAATTCTTCTTTATTGTTTGGATTGCTGTGTAGGATTTCTTCTTCAAAAGCGGTATAATCGAAACAACCCAATACCAGAATTTTCGAACCTTTCAAGAGCTTATTGTTTTGGATATTGAGAAACGAAGGAAGAAAAACATCCCAACTGTGTTTTGTTCCCACCTTGCCAAAATTGGCTTTTACACCGGCAAATTCTTTAATACCATAGATCACGAATGCTGCTTCTGTTTGTTCAAGAAATAAAACGAGATCAGAAAGATCCGTTGGCGGAACAATAATTTTTTCACCTAATTTGGTTTCACCTTTCCGTGGAGAAAGAATTTGATCAAGGGCAATATTGTTAAAGTATCTAAAATTTTCCATTTCGAAAAAAATATAACCTCAATAAAATCAAGCCTTATAACTTTTGTTTAAGATAATTAACATTACCGGATGATTTTATCTTGTTGATTTTTAATTATTTATTTGTAATTTTGTATAAGGTAAATATAAATCGATGTGAGTCGATGTATAAAAATCTTTTTCATAACTATTTTTTTCACACCGGATTATTTATTTATTCCGGTGTGTTTTATTGCTTTTTTCCGTGCAGATAGACTTCGTCAATCAGATGACTACCAAAGTTGTAGGGTAGGGCATAAATAGAATGAATGGGTTTTGTAATGAAAAAAGAAGCTTTTTTACCTTTGGTAATACTGCCGTATTCTTTTTCTAATTCCAAAGCATAAGCTGCATTTAAAGTTGCTGCATTGACGGCTTCTTCCGGTGTCAGTTTCATTTTGATACAGGCAGTTGCCACTACAAAGTTCATATTTCCGCTGGGAGTTGTTCCCGGATTGTAATCCGACGCAATAACCAAAGGCAAACCGGCGTTTAAAAGCATTCGTGCCGGGGTATAAGGAATTGAAAGGAAGTATGAGCAGGTAGGCAATGCCACCGGAATGGTAGTTCCTCTTTTTAGGGCTTCCACATCTTTGTCAGTCACAATTTCCAAATGATCTACCGAAAGCACATTTTCTTCTACACACATCTCAATCCCATCGACAGAAGTAAACTGATTGACGTGAATCTTTGATTTTAAACCGTGTTGTGTTGCCGCTTGAATAATTTTCCGGGTTTCTTCCACCGTAAAATATCCTGTTTCCAAAAAGGCATCGACATAATCAGCCAGACCTGTTTTGGCAATCTCAGGAATCATCTTCTGACAGATTTCATCAACAAAACCACTTTGATTATTTTTAAATTCTACGGGAACAGCGTGTGCTCCTAAAAAAGTAGCTTTAATTGCCACGTCATAGGTTTCTTTCAACCGTTTGATGACACGCAACATTTTCAATTCCGATTCCAAATCCAGACCATAGCCCGATTTTATTTCAATAACACCGGTTCCCTGAGCAATCAATTCTTCTAAACGTTGAGCAGCATCCTGATACAATTCTTCTTCGGAGGCAGCGCGCAATTTCTCTACTGAATTGAGAATACCACCACCACGCTGATAAATTTCATCGTAGCTCAACCCGTTGATTCTGTCCACAAATTCCTGTTCTCGATTTCCGGCATAAACAATATGCGTGTGACTGTCGATCCAGCTTGGAACAATCATTCTGCCCGAAACATCCACCGATTTGTCGTAAGATTTTGGTGCATTTTCCATACTTCCGTAATCAATAATCATGTTGTTTTCAATGAGAAGAAAAGCATTTTTTATAGAGGGCAACTCTTTCATTTCATCTCCTTTGAGAATGGAGGTGTTGTTTTCCCGAACCTGAATTAATTCTTTTATATTGTAAAATAAGGTTTTCATTATCTAAAATTTAATTGAGATGCTAAGTTAGGAAATCGATTTTAGAAAAGATGTTTCTAAATTTTAAAATTCTCCCGTAATTTCTGATTTTACCAACTCCCAATGGTTTTCAACTTTATTAAAAACAGAAATTTTTGTTACACCACAACCTCCACAATATTCAGCACTTTGTATTAAACACAATTGATTATTATTGAAATATACAGGCATATCAAAAGAATATACATAATGATAAAGATTTTGATCTAACTTTTTCAATGATTCTATATCGTTTTGTTCGTAGAAATAATGTCTTTTTTTAGATTTTTCTAATCTTATTGCTTGTAAATAATTGAAAACATTATCTTGTTCCAACCCAATAAAAGTTAAAGAATCTATTTGAGAAAAATGAATGGTGTTTGAAGCAATTCGTTTGTTTTTTCTAAGGATTTCTCTGATGTTCTTTTTGGATAAATCTAATGGGCGATGTTTAAGGATACTTACTAAATCATAATTATATTTTTTTGTAATATAAGGGATTTCTCCGTTTTCATTATGATTTGAAATAGTCTTTAAAAACATTTTTTGTTCTTCTAAAGTTTGAGCTGATGATGTATGGAGTATTAAAAGAAGAAAACTTATCGATAAATAAAATTTCATAACAAGTTTGTTTTAAAAAGCTAAATATAATAAAAAATCCGTTTCTTTTGAAAACGGATCTTTTGGATATGGTTATTATCTAAATTTTCAAGATATTTATTGTGCCAATACCTTTAATCCTTTCAAATCAATAACCTTTATTTTTTTTCCTTGCAGATCTATAAGACCAGACTTTTTAAGTTCTGAAAGTAAACGGATACAACTTTCAGTAGCCGTTCCTACCATATTTGCGATT
>DATGMY010000202.1:0-5804 GCA_035307005.1 Flavobacterium sp.
TTTGAAAAACGCTTCCAGAGATTTTAAGTTTGCTTCAGCAGTAGCTTGGTTTGGATTGAAGTTGCGTGACTCCAAGTTGATTACAAACAAGGAAAGTAAAGACATTGTAACCCTTGCCAGAGAAGGCATTCAAAACGATGATGACGGCTACAAAGCGGAATTTATCCGTTTGGTGGAAAGCGTGAAGTAACAGAAAGAGGCTGTCTTAATAAGACAGCCTCTTTGTTTTTTTTAAAATTTCAGTTTGTCTAAAGATAAAAAAGCCTGCTTTTGAGCAGGCTTAACTAATATAATTAAAAATTCGATTTAAATTGTTCTAAGAAACGTACGTCGTTTTCAAAATACATACGGATATCTCCGATTTGATACAGCAACATTGCCATACGTTCCAATCCCATTCCGAAAGCAAAACCGGAATACTCGTCAGGATTGATGTTGGATGCTTTTAATACATTCGGATCTACCATTCCACAGCCCATAATTTCCAGCCAGCCGGTTCCTTTGGTAATGCGGTAATCGGTTTCCGTTTTCAATCCCCAGTAAACATCTACTTCCGCACTTGGCTCGGTAAACGGGAAATACGACGGACGTAAACGGATTTTTGATTTGCCAAACATTTCTTTTGTGAAATATAACAACGTTTGTTTTAAATCAGCAAACGAAACATCTTTATCGATATACAAACCTTCTACCTGATGGAAAATACAGTGCGAACGCGACGAAATGGCTTCGTTCCGGAATACACGTCCCGGCGAAATCGTACGGATTGGCGGCTGATTGTTTTCCATATAGCGTACCTGAACCGATGAAGTGTGGGTACGCAACAAATAATCCGGGTTCATCTGCACAAAAAACGTATCCTGCATATCGCGTGCCGGGTGATGTTCAGGAAAATTCAATGCTTCAAAATTGTGCCAGTCATCTTCAATTTCCGGACCTTCAGAAACATTAAAACCAATGTTTGAAAAAATATCAATCACTCTATTTCTCACCAAAGAGATCGGATGACGTGAGCCTACGGAAACGGGAGTTCCCGGGCGGGTCAAATCGCCATAAATTCCTTTGATCTCTTCTTTAGCTTCAAAGTTATCCTGAAGTGTTTTAATTTTTTCTTCAACGGTTTTTTTTAGGGTGTTGATTGCCTGACCAAATGCCTTTTTTTGTTCATTGGGAACATTTTTAAATTCGGCAAAAATTTCATTGATCAATCCTTTTTTAGAAATAAACTTAATTCTAAAAGCGTCTAAGGATTCTTTGCTTTCGGCGGTAAAAACCTCTGCTTCGCCAATCAGTTCTTTAATTTTATCTATCATTGTTTCTGAAAAGTAGTTGTGCAAATTTACGCTTTTTGACGGATGCCTCACATTAGAATGATTAAAATTTTCTTTTAATCAATATATTTTTTTTCCAAAAAGTACTGAACAATAGCATCTTTCATCAAAATAGATTGTTCGCCTGCCTTTAAAAAAGGCAAATGTTCTTTTACGTTGTAATGCGGCCAGCCATCCGTATCAAAATGCGAAAATTCGTAATAACCAAAAGGTTCCAGTATGCGGCAGATAGCAATGTGCATAATATTTACTTTTTCGTCTTTTTTAAACTTTTTATTGAATTTACCCAATTCCTGCAAACCAATCAGGTAAATAATGCCGTCTAAATCCAATGTGTCTCCGTCCGCAAACTGCTGAGACAGCTTGGTTGTCAGCAATTCCCAGTGCAGTTTCAGTTGTTCGTCTCTTGCCATACCTCTGTTTTTGTTTTACAAAGATATTTCGAAATACCGAAACTACTTTATATTTGTGTTTTATTTTAGGATATATGATTGTTGTAGATTTACTTATTGCTGTTTTATTAGGCTACGGATTGTACAAAGGTTTGCGAAATGGATTGATCATTTCTGTTGTTTCCTTGGTGGCACTCATTGCCGGTATTTATTTTTCACTGCGTTTTTCATTTTTTGCCAGAGAGTTATTGTTGGAACATACTCGATGGAATCCCAATGTGACAACAGTAGCCGCGTTTTTTATTACGTTTGTAACTGTGTTGATCTTCTTGCATTTGTTGGGGAAATTAATGACTAAAATAGTAGAAACACTGGCATTGGGTTTTGTAAACAAATTAGCAGGTGCTTTATTTGAAGGGCTGAAAATGGTGTTGATTGTATCGGTGTTTCTCAACCTTTTCCAGAAGATAAACCACAACAACCTCATTGTTTCAGAAGAGCAACTGAATGAATCGGTTTTTTATCAGCCCCTGCAAGAAGTTTCAAAAAAGGTATTTCCGCTGATGGAACAATGGTATCAGTTGGGGATGAGTGAAGTTCAAAAGCTTTAAAATCAGTCTTTAACCACACAGACTTAAATCCGATTGTTCAGTCACGTCCTGAACATTATCCAAAAACTGAAACCTAATATACTACGGAATCGCATTTTAATCCGTATGGAGAAACATATCCAATTGAAAGTAATGAATCCATAATACAGTTAGTGAGATATTACCAAAAAGCTGTCTTTCTCGGACAGCTTTTTTTGATTAACCTCTTCTCATTCCCCGGGGCGGTCCCATTCGTTCGCTACGGTTTCGGTTGCTGGAAGAGCTGTTGCCAAACTTGTCAAATTTCCAGGTCAGGGAAAACATTACATAGCGCTCCAAAACCGTGTTCTCCTGATCTACAATGCTGGTAGAACTGATGCGTCTGGAAGTACCAAGATTTTGATTCAGGATATCATATACTTTTACTTTTGCCATTAATGCTTTGTCCAGAAACGAATAAGCTAAAGAAGTATTCCACAAGAAAAAATCACGTTTGAATCCCGGCGCAATATTGGTGTTGTAATTGTAACTGAAATCATTTGCCCAGCTTAAATTTTCAGGCCAGTAAGAAGTGGTCTGCAAAGTCAAAGCGTGTGTTACATAATCTGTTTTGTTGAGTTGCAGATTGCTGTATTCGGACTGCGTAAAACCGATTCTGTATGATGGTGCGATGTTTAACAATTCGCCGTAATCCCACGAAGCATAGATCCTTGGCGCAAAGGTAATCTGATCGATGTCTGCCAAAAAACCGTTGACAAACTCTTTCCCTCTTCCGTAAGACGTCTGAGCATTGATGCCATATCGAATGGAATGTTCGTTGATTCGGTATGATTTATTCCAGTTTCCATACAGGCTCAATGAATAAGCTCCCGAAACGTTTTCGTACGTAGTGGTTCGTTTTCTGTTTTCATCAAAAACGGTGGAAGACACAATCTGAGAATCATAAAAGCTTCCGCTCAAAAAAGTACTCCATCCGGAACGCGACTGAACGTTGTAATTACGGAATCCTAAATTCAAAGAGTGGTATTTTACCTGATCCAGGTTTTCGTTTCCGATAAACGTTTGCAACGGGTTGTTTAAGCGTTCGTAGCTCAAAATCTGCATAGCACTCGGATTGCTCACATTGTAATTATAACGAATATTAAAATTTTTGCTTCGGTCAAAACTATATCTGAAATTGGTTTGTACGTAAGGCGACACGAATTTACGGTCGGTGCGGTAATCTGTATTCATATAAAATGCCGAAGCCTGATAATCTGCAATGTTCATTCCTGAATTGAGAAACCAAAATATTTTATCGGTCTGATAATTAATGCCCACATAAGGCGTATTGGTCACGATATTTACGTGTGTTTGATTGGACAAGCGATCATTGAGTTCGGTATAACCATTCGTAATATCACTAAAATTATAGGTGCTTAAATTATCGATCTGATTGTTGTAATCCAGTGTATAACCAAAATCAAGGTACATTTTGTCGTTGATCGGCTGCGAAAATTCTGCGTTTAGAGTATAAACATCGTCTGTTCGTCTGGAAATTTCTTCCTGATTTCGGATGTCGTCAGGTTCGTTGTCCTGATAAAACAGCGTGGTAGAATTGGTTTGTCCCAAGCCATCAGTTTTTGAATGGTCGTTTTCAAAACGAAGACTGAAGTTTTGCCCGTTGTCGTTTAGTCTTTTATTGAATTGAATGGTATTTTTAAACGTGTAACTATCGGTTGTAGAAAAACTTTCTTCGTCGCTTTCATTAAGCAGTGTACCATCTTCCAGCATTGATCTTGAGGTTCCTTTGTAAGTCAAATCGTTTTTGGTGCTGGTAAAAACCGGATTGATAAACAATTTTGTCGTAGGGTTCAGTTTGTACTCAAAAGTGACGTTGGCGTTGTGATTGATGTTGTTGTTTAAACGCGAAGATTCCGATTCGGTAATAAAATCGCCGTCGGGCAAAAGATTGACTGTACGCGAACGGTTGTCGTTTTTATTTTGCGTATCGTTGACGTAATAACTGGCGTTGATGTCCAGATCTTTGAAAAATTTATCCGAATAATTGAATCCCGCCATATTGGTTCTGGTCAAACCCGATGAGCCTCCAAATCCGGACTGGCGTCCGCCAAAACTTAATAATTGACTGCGTCCACCGCCCATATTGTCAAACATTTCGTCCATTGAAAACCGGGTAGCGTTGATATTGTTAGACATTGCCAGAATGGAAATCTTACGGTCGCCTTTAAAATAATTAAACAAACCACTTGATTCATAACGATGGGCATCATCGATGATGCTTCCGATTCCAGCCATCACTTTTCCCATCAGTCCTTTGTTGTTTTCTTCGTCAATGGTAAGGTTAATGCTTGCGTTTTCGCTTCTTGCTCTTCGTCCTGAGAATTCTTCGGCTTTGGTTTTATAATCCGTAACCTGCACTTTTTTAATTAAGTCGGCAGGCAAATTCTGCAAAGCGATGCTTCCGTCGGTATCGAAAAAAGGCTTTCCATTGACTAAAATCTGTGTAACTTCTCTTCCGTTGACCGTAATTTTTTTGTCGGAATCAATTTCTACTCCGGGTAATTCTTTCAATAAAGCTTCCACATTAGCATCGGGGCGCACTTTAAATGAACTTGCATTAAATTCCAGAGTATCGTTTTTTACACGAATAGGAGCATCTGTTACAATCACGATTTCAGACAGCAAATCCGAATCGTCTTTCACGGTTATTGTTCCCAAATCTCTTGATTCTTTCAAAGCTTCAAATTTTTCGACATAATCCAGATAACCAATCAACGAAAAAGTCAAGAACGAAGGTTCGCTGACAGCCGAAAGATTCATTGAAAACAAGCCGGTATCGTCTGTGGTGCTGTATTGGATCAAGGTAGAATCTTTGGCTTTGGACAGATAAACCGTCATATCCGCAACCGGAACTTTGGATTCATCGATGACCTTTCCTTTGATTTGAATGTTTTGTGCAAAAGAAAAATGCCCTGAAAGGAGCATAAAAAACGAAACGAACAACAGATTTTTTTTCATAGTATAAATGCCGGTTTGATGATACCGATTTAACAAAAGTTGTGCCACTAATAACAGATGCTATAATGTTTTTTAGTGATGTTGTATTAACGATATGGTAAAAAACCGTCAATCATTGATGATTAAAGGGGATTAAAATATCCTGAAAAAAGAACAAAATATTGTAGCAAAGGTAAGGCGGACACCCGTCACCGCACCCATCCAAAAGGATACGGCATAATGGCAGGGGAAGAAAGGTATGCCCCCTCTACCACTCTTCAGTGTTTTGTTATCTTATATCCGTTATTAGAATGCTTTTTCTTTTGGAGTGAATACTTTATACTTATAAACTAACAATAGTTCGTTAAAAACTGGATTAAATATTTGATTAACAACAAAATAAGTATTTAAAATAAGGATAATCCGTTGAATATCATTATCTTAGATGTGTCTTCAAGGTACATAAAAGTATGATTTTTCAAGAATTATCC
>DATGMY010000203.1:0-7048 GCA_035307005.1 Flavobacterium sp.
TCAACTTGATCCTCAGAATATTTGAAATTTCAATTGATTACAAAAAACAAAGCCTTCATTTTTGAAGGCTTTGTATAAGTATTGTTCACAAAATATTATCTCGAATAATTTGGAGCTTCTTTGGTAATGGTCACATTGTGAGGATGTGATTCTCCGATTCCTGATGAGGTCAACTGAACAAAACGGGCAGTTTCCTGCAATGTTGGAATGTCTTTTGCACCACAATAACCCATTCCGGCACGCAAACCACCAATAAATTGTGTCATGGATTCTTGTAGCTCTCCTTTGTAAGGTACACGCCCTTCAATTCCTTCGGGGACTAATTTTTTAACATCGTCTTCTACATCTTGAAAATAGCGGTCTTTAGATCCGTGTTTCATAGATTCCACAGAACCCATCCCACGGTAGGTTTTAAATTTACGTCCTTCAAAGATTACGGTTTCACCCGGCGATTCTTTTGTTCCGGCCAACATAGAGCCCAACATCACACAATCTGCACCGGCACCTAACGCTTTAGGAATATCACCGGTATAACGTAAACCACCATCTGCAATAACAGGAACGCCTGTTCCTCTTAATGCTGCAGCTACTTCCATTACAGCAGAAAATTGTGGAAAACCAACTCCTGCAACCACTCGTGTGGTACAGATAGATCCGGGACCAATACCCACTTTCACGGCATCAGCCCCTGCTTCTGCCAAGTATAGAGCGGCTTCTGCAGTAGCGATGTTTCCTACCACAACATCAATTTCAGGAAAAGCGGCTTTGACTTCTTTTAACGTACTTACCACTCCTTTTGTATGACCGTGTGCCGTATCAATAATCAACGCATCCACACCGGCTGCTACTAAGGCACTGGCACGTTCCACAGCATCGGCAGTTACACCAAGAGCTGCAGCAACACGCAAACGACCAAATTTGTCTTTGTTGGCATTGGGTTTTAAGGTCAGTTTGGTAATATCACGAAACGTAATTAATCCTACTAATTTATTATCGGCATTAACTACAGGTAATTTTTCGATTTTATTTTCCTGAAGGATGGATTCCGCTTCTGCTAATGTAGTGCCTTCCAAAGCAGTAACAATTTTATCTGAAGTCATTACTTCTGTGATAGAACGGCTGTTTACTTTTTCAAAACGTAAATCTCTGTTGGTTACAATTCCTTTTAATAACTGATTTTCATCTACAATAGGAATTCCTCCAATTCCGTTTTCTCTCATAGCTGATTTGGCATCTCCGACCGTAGCTGTTAAAGGCAATGTAACCGGATCGATAATCATACCCGATTCGGCACGTTTTACCTTACGCACTTCTAATGCCTGTTGCTCAATGCTCATGTTTTTATGTAAAACACCGATTCCGCCTTCGCGAGCCATTGCAATCGCCATGGCACTTTCTGTTACAGTATCCATTGCAGCTGAAATAACCGGAACGTTTAAGGTAATATTTCTCGAAAATTTTGTCTGGATGCTTACTTCGCGTGGTAATACCTCTGAATAAGCGGGTATTAAGAGTACGTCGTCATAGGTTAAACCCTGACCGACTATTTTTGATATATGTGCTTTCATTTGCAATTGAAGTTGAATTGCAGGCAAATTTACTCATTTTCGGGAAAAGAATAAAGTTTTAATGATAAAAATTAAAAATCTTTAACGCTTCGTTATAAGCTGCCTCAAAAGAAGTCATACGTATATTGGTTTCCGACTTGTTTGCCGTAAAATAACTCAGCATTTTTTCTGTGGGCATATTCCCGGTTAAATCATCTTTTGCCATCGGACAGCCTCCAAAACCTTTAATCGCACCGTCAAAACGTGTACACCCGGCTTTATATGCCGCATCTATTTTTTCAAACCACGCATCGGGGGTAGTATGCAAATGTGCTCCAAATTCGATATGAGGGTATTTTGGAATTAAATTTGAAAATAAATAGGTGATATCTTCTGGGGTAGAACTTCCTACAGTATCGGAAAGGGACAAGATAGTAACGCCCATTGCAGCCAATTTTTCGGTCCATTCTCCCACAATCTCCACATTCCACGGATCACCATAAGGATTCCCAAAACCCATAGACAGATAAGCAACCACTTCTTTATTGGTTTTGGCGGCAATATCCAAAATCTCTTGCAAAGTAACGATAGATTCAGCTATGGTTTTGTGTGTATTGCGCATCTGAAAGTTTTCGGAAATAGAAAACGGGAAGCCCAAATATTGAATTTCGTTGTGAACCGAAGCTTGTTCGGCACCTCTTGTATTTGCAATGATAGCCAGCAGTTTGGTTTTTGTATCGGAAAGATCGAGCTGTGCCAATACTTCAGCCGTATCCTGCATTTGCGGAATGGCTTTGGGCGAGACAAAACTGCCAAAATCCAGCGTATCAAAACCACAACGCAATAACGATTGGATGTATTGTACTTTTTTTTCTGTCGGGATAAACGCTTTGATGCCTTGCATCGCATCACGCGGACATTCTATTATTTTTACTGGCTTCATAAGGTTCAAAGATAACAGATTTTGGAGGAATTACAAAGCTCCGAAAGAAAATATTTGGTTACAGTTTTAGAACATATTTATTTCTTGCGTTCGACCATTTCCAATTGTTCCAAAGCTACTTTTGATGTGAAAAAACCATAATTTACTGTGGCTTTGTTTTTCTCAATAACATCAATAGTTCCTACAGCTTTACCGTCAATCATTCGTACGCGGTCGCCTACTTTCAGAACAAAATTGGTTTTGTTGGCTTGTTGACTTTGTAGTTCCTTTTGTTTTTTCTCTTTCTTTTCTGTGCGGATTTTTTCAATTTTATTTTCAACTTCCGCTTTAATCTTTATGGTTTCCTGCTCTTTGGCTTTTTTTTCTTTTAAAGTGATTTTTTTACGTTTTGAATTTTCAATTTCAACCGTTTTCAGCAATTCGCCAATCAGCATTTTTTTATCTTTATTGTTGAAATATTTTTCCGAAAGGTCGTCCATTCGCTGACCTAAATAAATCAAACGCTGATTGGCATCATACAATTCCTGATAGCGTTCCAGCTTGTCCTGAATTTTCGTATTAATCCCTGATAATTTCGTGCTTTCTTCGCGGGCACGTTTTTCTTCTTCTTTCAGGTTTTCGGATGTTTTCTCTAATCGTGAACGCTCTTTTTGGAGGTTGGCAATGGTTTTATCAAAGCGTACCTTATCAGTTTCCACTTTCTTTTTTGCCCGGTTAATCAAACTATAAGGAATGCCGTTTTTCTGTGCCACTTCAAACGTAAATGAACTTCCGGCTTGACCCAGACTGAGTTTATACATCGGTTCTAAGGAACGTTCGTCAAACATCATATTGGCATTCTCAGCGTGCGGTAATTCATTTGCCAGAATTTTCAGATTACTGTAATGCGTGGTAATAATTCCAAAAGCTTCACGTTCATAAAACTCTTCCAGAAAAACCTCTGCCAACGCACCACCCAGTTCAGGATCGGAACCTGTTCCGAATTCATCAATCAAAAACAAGGTTTTATCGTTACATTTCTTTAAAAAATAATTCATATTCTTTAAACGATAACTGTATGTACTCAAATGATTTTCAATAGATTGATTGTCGCCAATATCCGTCAAAATACGGTCAAACAAGAAGGTTTCACTTCGTTCGTGAACAGGAATCAACATTCCGCTTTGCAACATCAACTGTAATAAACCAATGGTTTTCAACGTGATGGATTTTCCACCTGCATTTGGTCCTGAGATTACAATAATTCGTTCATCGTTGGTTAGTTCTATGGTTTGCGGAAAGGTTTGTTTGCCCTTCGCTTTGTTGTTCAGCAATAGAATAGGATGGAAAGCTTCTCTGAAAAACAATCTTTTTTCTTCAGAAATCGCGGGTAAAATACCGTTGATTTTTTCGGCATATTTTGCTTTGGAAGCAACAATATCGATATGTGCCAATAATTCCTGAAAAATAATTAAATCTTCATAAAACGGACGGATTTCATTGGTCAAATGTTTCAGAATACGCATAATTTCTTCGCGTTCTTCATATTCCAGATTGCTCAGTTCACGCGAAAACCGAAACGTAGTTTCAGGTTCAATATAAACGATACTTCCTGTTTTGGATTGTCCCAAAACTGAACCTTTAACCTTTCTGCGGTGCATTGCCAAAACTGCCAAAACCCTGCGGTTTTCAACAATCGACTCTTTAATATCGTCTAAATATCCTGCGGAATTGCATTGTTGCAACGCTACACCAAAACTTTGATTGATTTTTCCACGAACCATCTGAATATTTTGCCGGATGCTTTTTAAATCAACCGAAGCAGTGTCTTTAATTTCTCCGTATTTGTCCAAAATCTGTTCGATTTTCTGCAAAATCACTTTGTTGGGTTCGGTAATGGTGGTGCTTTTATATAAAAACGGATAATATTCCTGAAATTTCTTTAAGAACACAATCAGCTCGTTGGTCGTGTTTACCAACGCCGCAATTTTTTTAAATCCCGATGCTTCCAAAAAGCTGTCTTCAATCCGCAACATTTTCAGTTCATAAGAAATAGGATCAAAATAATGGCTTGGAATGGCATTTTGATTGGAAAACGACGATACGTATTCCGAAGTTTGTTTCAGTTCATCCAACAGTAAACCTTTGTTGGTAAACGGTTGTATGAGCAATGCTTGTTCTTTACCAAGCTCGGTAGTACACCATTCACTTATTTGTTCTAAAATAGCGCTGAATTCTAAGTCTTGTAATGTTTTTTCGGAAATTGATTTCATTTATCTGCTTCTATCAAACATCAAAGTTACAAACAAATTATTATTTACGGGAATAAGTATTAAATTTGAAGCTTAAAAGGAACAAAAAATGAACAGTTGGAAAGAATTTATTGCTTCGGAATCTTCAAAAGAATATTATCAGCAATTAAAACAAATCGTTGATGCAGATTATGAAAAGGAAGTAATTTATCCTCCGAAAGAACATATTTTCAACGCTTTTAAATATTGTCCGTTGGACAAAGTGAAAGTCGTTATTTTAGGGCAAGACCCTTATCACGGACAGGGACAGGCACACGGATTGAGTTTTTCCGTCAATAAAGGAATTCCGTTGCCGCCATCGTTGCGAAATATCTATCTGGAATTGCAAAATGATGTGGGTTTTGTAAATCCAATGCACGGCGATTTGACCCAATGGGCAATGCAAGGTGTTTTATTGTTGAACGATGTATTAACGGTAAAAGCAGGAAAAGCAGCCAGCCACCAGAAATTAGGTTGGGAACAATTTACCGAAAATGCGATTTCGTTTTTATCCGAACAAAAACAAGGTTTGGTTTTTATGCTTTGGGGAAATCACGCATTTAAAAAAGGGAAAAATATCGACCGCACCAAACATTTGGTTTTGACCAGCGGACATCCATCGCCGATGAGTGCCAATCAGGGAAAATGGTTTGGAAACCGGCATTTTTCTCAGGCAAACAATTATTTGATGCAACAAGAAAAAACGCCCATTAATTGGCAATTGGGATATTAATTTCACAAATCAAAACTACATTATGGCAGGAAATTCATTTGGAAAAAACTTTGTTGTGACTACTTACGGTGAATCGCACGGAATGGCAATTGGTGGTATTATTGATGGTTGTCCGTCTAATATTGTTTTGGATTTAGAGGCTGTTCAGAACGAACTGAATCGTAGAAAACCCGGTCAGTCTAAATTGGTGACGCAACGGAAAGAAGCAGATGAAGTCATTTTTTTGTCAGGTATTTTTGAAGGAAAAACATTGGGAACACCGATTGCTTTTCAGATTTTGAATACCAATTCCAAATCCGATGATTATGATTTACTGAAAGAAGCCTACCGACCCAGTCACGCTGATTATGTCTATCAGCAAAAATACCAGCACAGAGATTATCGTGGTGGCGGAAGGAGCTCTGCACGTGAAACTGCCGCTCGTGTCGTTGCCGGAGCTGTTGCCAAACAAATGATTAAGCCGGTTGAAATTCAAGCGTATGTTTCTTCGGTAGGAACAATTGCTGTTCATAAAAGCTACAACGAATTAGACTTGTCATTAACCGAAACAAATGCGGTTCGCTGTCCCGATCTACAAATTGCTCAACAAATGGAGCGGCTTATTTTGGAAACTAAAAAGAAAGGCGATACTGTTGGCGGCGTGATTACTTGTGTGATAAAAAACGTGCCGATAGGTTTGGGAGAACCTGTTTTTGATCGCTTGGAAGCCGAATTAGCAAAAGCAATGCTTTCGATTAATGCGTGTAAAGGATTTAGTTTAGGAAGTGGTTTTGAAGGCACAAAAATGTTTGGATCGCAACACAACGATTATTACAATGAGGACGGAACTACCAAAACCAACCATTCGGGTGGTATTCAAGGAGGAATCAGCAATGGAATGGATATTTATTTTGATGTGGCTTTTAAACCCGTAGCGACATTATTACAACCACAGGAAATGCTTACTGCTCAGGGAACGTTAGAAACGATTAAAGGAAAAGGTCGTCACGATGCGTGCGTGGTACCACGTGCCGTTCCCATTGTTGAAGCGATGGCGGCTTTGGTTATAGCCGATTTTATGGTTTAGGTTTTTATTTTCACCACAGATTCACAAAATTAAAATATAGAACTTATTTTAAACTTTTTTGATAATAAAAATCAAAAAATAATCAACAAACCACATAGAAACATAGTATTTATTTATGACTTAATTTATAAGAGAAGTTTTAGGTACACATAATTTTTAAGCGTCGCCTAAAAAAACTATGTACCTGAGTTCGATTAATATATTGTTGATTTTCAAGGTTTTTTATAACTATTTCAAGGTTTCAAAAACATTACTTTTCAGAAGGAAGTGATTTAAACTTTTAGCTATGCCTTTCTTTATAAACCCAAACGTCCCGTAGGGACAGGCTGTTCGTAGAAAAAATAAATTATTCGTAAATAAAAGCTCCGTTAGGAGCGACCTGTAAAAAGAACAGACCGCTCCTAACGGAGCTAATGCTTGATGAATGCATTATTTCTATGAACAGGAGGCTCCTCCGGAGCATTACCGGAAAGATGTGTTTAAATATAT
>DATGMY010000204.1:0-5119 GCA_035307005.1 Flavobacterium sp.
TCATTCCGTAGGAATCTCTTATCAGTGCCGGTAAAGATGCTTACAGCATGACAAACATAATGTTAATTTTAAAACACTATTGATTTACAGCGTTGTTTCAATATATATATGAATTTAAGTTATGACCTCTAAAAATTAAAAAAAAGAGGCTGTCCGCAAAGTAAGGACAGCCTCTTATATTACTGTATTTTTTTTAACGTATAGAAATCTCCTACCATACCATTTAAGAATATGGTATCTCTATGTTCTGAAAAAGAAAGACTGTATCTATCAATATATTCTGAAGAACTGTCTTTTAAAGAAAGATCATAGTACCCAATATCATTCGCTTCAAAAGTAAAAGTTCCGCTATTTGTAACTTCTGATTCCCGGGTAATGAGATATTGATTGCCTGTAAATCTATAACGAATATTCTGATCGGTAACATCCGGATCGGGGATCGGGTCGCCTTCCACGGGAGTTCCTCCACTTACAAAATAAGTAAGTAGCCAAGTTCCTTCTAATGGTGTTGCTACCACATCATCATCAGAACAACTGAACATTGTTGCTGCTACTATAAAAGTATCATTAATTTTTTCATTTATCTTTTCAATTCATATATAACAGATGGTTCTGAAGTAGAAAACAGTACTATTGAGGTGTTAGATTTATATTGTACGGAGAAAGACTTCTCAAAATTATTGTTGTCATACAATGTTAAGTAATAATCTAATAATTCGTTGTCATTAATACTTTCATAGGAGAAAGTACCTTTTGATAAAACTTCATCATTATTACTTATCATGTATTCATCGTTGGAAAATATAAACTCGCTTGAAAATGTAATATCATTAATACTCTTCATCATTGTTGATACTGATTGATCTTTATCCTCATCTGCATAAAGAATATTTTCAACAATCCATGTTCCTTTAAAAGGAGTTGTTGTATTTTGTTGATCATCATCAGAACAACTAATCATCGTTGTTGCCAACATAAAAAATATCATTAATTTTTTCATAGCTTTTATTGTTTAATCATTTTTCACCTCAAAATCATCGGCATCGTTTAAAAAGGCTAATTTAGTCCGGGCTTTCAACAGTTGTTCTTTGTTCAGTGTGATGATTTTCACGGCTTCATGTGTAAAAGGTTTTTGAAGGTATTCGCCCATATAATCCAACGCTTGCGAATGACCGGAATAAAACACTCCACTTGGGTCGGTTCCGCAGCGGTTCACGGCTATCACATAGCTCATGTTTTCAATGGCACGTGCTTTTAACAACGCATCCCATGCATAAATACGCCGGTCTGGCCAGGATGCCACGTAAAGCAACAAATCATAGTTTTGATCTGTAATCCTTGAATAGACCGGAAAACGCAAATCGTAACAAATCAACGGGCAAATGTTCCAGTCTTTGTATGATACGATCAATTTTTCCGTTCCGGGTTTATACACTTTTTCTTCGCCTGCCAGTGTAAACAGATGCCGTTTATTGTACGTCTGATAACTTCCGTCGGGGAATACAAAGTACAAACGATTGTAATAAAAACCGTTTTCTTCCGTAGCCCAGCTGCCGGTTATAGCGATTTGATGTTTTTGGGCAATTGTTTGAATGGTTTCCAGGGTTGAGCTTCTCTCCGGCTCGGCAATCGCAGCGGGATTCATCGAAAAACCGGTGGTAAACATTTCGGGTAAAACCGCCAAATCTACATCATCCGGCAATGAATGGATTAATTGTGCCGCTTTTTCCAGATTGGCAGCTTTGTGTTCCCAAAGAACATCAAATTGTATTAAAGCTATTTTCATCGTTCTAATATACGAAATTATCCATAAATATCAGTCACAACAAAAACAATAAACAACAGATTATTAAGTTCTTTGACCACAAATTCATACTAATTATTTTGTGTAATTCGTGCCATTTGTAGCTTAAACTTTTTAGAAGCTAAAGTGATACACTGAAAGTGCATAGTTTTGAACTATATTTGAGAGCAATAAAAAACATAAATCTTGGTAGTCAATATTTTATTACCCGTTAAACATAAATACAATAACCGGTTTAGCTTGAAAACTGTTCTAATTTTTTGCTGATGTATGAAAACATAAATCTGTATTTAGCATTCATTTGGATGGAACGTCTTTCTTCTGAGAAAGCTTTTTTATGGTGTTCTTTTATATAAGCCTGGACTTCATCCATGAGCTCCTTTTCCTGATCATAATACTCTTTGAAAACTGCTGATTTTTTGTCACGCAGCTGATCGATAAATTCAGAAAAAAGTTTGTTGTTCGGAGCTAATATTTTTAATTGTGCAAGATTATGTCGGTCTTTAACTGCCGCCATAAAATTAAAATAATAAGTAAGGTCACTGTCTTTATGTCTCACAAATATATTATATTGATCGTGAACAGATCCGCCACGACCGGCATTAAAATATAAATTGGTATAAACAACAAGAAAATCATCTACAATTGGCGTTTGGATCATCAAAGCAGGTTCTTTACTTTTTACTTCCAATTTTCTTTTATTAATCCGATACACATTAATCCGATCGAATCTTTTTGGTTCTTCTCCTTGAAAAAGGATATGTTTGATGTCTTTTGTCGGTACTTTTATATAGTCCGATGCCCCTTCGGGTTTAAACTGAACATAGTCCACTTCTACCGAGGCGTGTCTGAACGCTGAAGCATCCTGCGATAGTATGCGAAGTGCCACATAATCCATTTTGTTGTTTTTCACGTTTCCGGTTCTTGTGGTACCATCGTTCATGACCAGTTCCACTTGTTCGGGAGCCTCCTGGTTGGGCCGCATGTGGACAAATTGAGAGAATCCCACTTCAGTTATCAATAAAAGTAAGAGTGTGTAAATGTATTTCATCTTGTTAATTTTTGCTAAAAATATAAAAAAATACTCTAAAACAAAAAAGCTATTTCAAAAGTACTGGTTTGTTAAGCTGTTCCGATGGTTATCCGGATCGATTCAGCTATTTACAATTTGTTAATAATCAAATATTTGATTCTGAAATAAATTCAAAAATATCCAAAGAGTTTCTCTCTACAAACATAGGGTGACAAGAACAGATACTTTTGGAACAGTCTCTTGTGACATATAAAATCGAGGGAAATTATTTTTTGATAAACTTAGAAGTTGCTTTCCTTTCATCGGTAATAATATCAATTAAATACATACCTGCTGACAAATCTGAAACATTTACAGAAAAAGCGTCTTTTTGTACTTTTATCACTTTACCGGTTACATCCGTTACTCTGATTTCATTTACCTTTAATCCATTAACAGAAGTAATGTTTAACACATCCGTTACAGGGTTTGGGTACACAGAGAAGTTTTCTTTAAAGAAACCTTTCACGTTTGTTGTGGTTAAATCCGTAACTATAATATTGTCAATATAGGCATGTTCGCCATAATTATCATGAACAAAACGAATGTGTTTAAAATATTCGCTGTTTGATGTAGTTCCCGTATATTCCAGATTATTGTTTACATAATATTTTATATCGAAGTCATCTACTTCAATCTTCATATTATACCATGTACCTCCTGTCCAGTTTTTTGGTGTTTGCTGATATTCAAACTGATTATTGCTGTTAAGAGTGGTACACTGAATAGTTCCATCATAATGAAAAAGAAATTGAGCAATAAAATCAGTCGTACCTCCGATTGCCATAATGAAATCGGTTTGATTTACCGCATTAATATAAATATCGGCAGATACGGAATAATGTGTGGAATTAAGCGCAGCGTTAAAGTTATAGTAGGCACCCATAACTATTTCAGGCTGTCCGCCAAAATTTGGATCCCTGGCAATTCTAAGAGATTGTGAACCATCTGATGCTAAAACTGATGATATGTTTTGATTAATGATAAACCCCCCAATGCTCGTGCCAATTACATACCAATTATTCTGGCCGTTAATATCACCTAGTGTAAATCCTTCTGAAGTTTCAAAGGAAATTGTTGTTTGTGCATTTACACTTCCTACAAATAATCCTAAGGTTATTGCCAATAAATACGACTTTATGTTCATAATAATACATTTCAAACTGTTAATATTTATTTTAATAAGAGAACACTCATTATTATTCCAACAAAAAGAAGCCCGATAACTCCACTTAAATTTTGCTTGGATAGTTCTTCTAAGTTTAATTTCCTGCCTGCAAATGGTAATCTTACGAATGCTCCAATGAGTTTAATTACTTTCCAAAGAAAATTGAAAATTTTTTCCGCCAATAAATCTTCAACAATACTCATTCTGATTACCAATACAGTTAAAATACTATTTTCATTACAAATCAAAACCTAAATCGGTTCGGTAATAATTCTTGTCAAAATTGATTTTTTCTACGTTTCGATACGATTGTTTTAAGGCTTCTTTAAAATCGGTTCCGTAAGAAGTAACCGCTAAAACACGTCCGCCGTTTGTAACAATGTTTCCGTCTTTTTCAGCAGTACCTGCATGGAAAACAATCGAATTTTCAACCTGATTTAATCCGGTAATTACTTTTCCTTTTTCGTAATCTTCAGGATAGCCGCCCGAAACCATCATTACCGTTGTAGCCGCCCGTTCGTCGATTTCTAATGTGGCATTTTCCAATGTTTTGTTTGCAACTGCCTCAAACAACTCCACAAGATCCGATTTTATACGAGGCATCACTACTTCGGTTTCCGGATCGCCCATACGCACATTGTATTCAATCACAAACGGATCGTCAACTACTTTGATCAATCCGATAAAAACAAATCCTTTATATTCAATTGCATCGTTTTTCAAACCGTTAATCGTAGGAATCACAATACGCTCTTCTACTTTTTGCATAAAGGCAGCATCAGCAAAGGGTACGGGGGAAACAGCTCCCATTCCACCGGTATTTAATCCGGTATCGCCTTCGCCAATTCGCTTGTAATCTTTTGCTGTCGGCAATATTTTGTACGATGTTCCGTCGGTCAAAACAAAACACGACAATTCAATTCCGTCTAAAAACTCTTCAATAACCACTTTGGAAGACGCGTCACCAAATTTGGCATCTACCAGCATATTGCGTAATTCTTGTTGTGCTTCGGTTAAATCGTTTAAAATCAAAACTCCTTTTCCGGCAGCCAAACCATCAGCCTTTAAAACATAA
>DATGMY010000205.1:0-2910 GCA_035307005.1 Flavobacterium sp.
TTGTAGCCAATTGAAAAAAGTCAAGATGAGTTCATTAGATCAAGTGTAAATACAATCAAGGAAAATAATACTTTTATAGAAATTTATTTAGACCTTAGTGTAAGAACCAAGAGGAATAATCTAAACCTTAAAAATTTTAAAATTCAATTTTAACAACTAAATACAAACAAAACCACAAACCACAACAAAAATGTTGTGGTTTTTTGTAGAAAAAAATCACAATTTAATTATCATAAAATAACATTTTCAGGCAATTTATCAGTAACTTCGGCTTTGGATTAAAATTTGCTATCTTATAAACTAAACCTTTCACGATGAAAAAATTGACAAACATAGCCTTAGCTTCTTTTTTTGCTCTTATGTGGAGTACAACAGCTACAGCACAGGAATTTTCGTTTGGTCCCAAAGTGGGATACAACAACGCCAAATTAGAAGGTAAAAACTTCAGAGAATTTCATGACAACAATTCCATTCATGGTTTTCATGCCGGACTTTTTGCTGAAATTCGTTTTAGCAAAATCGCGATTCAACCCGAAGTTTACTATTCTTCCAACGGCGGAACCTGGAAAACTTCTACTAACAATCTTACTGTTGACCATGATTTTAATTTAGAATATGTCAGTGTTCCTTTGATGATCAAATACTATCTGACCAACAGCCTGGCTATTGAGGCAGGACCGCAAGCCGGTTTTCTGACCAATTCTGACATGAAATTTTCGGACTTAGATCCCGAAAGCACAAAATTCAATGATTTTGATTTTTCCGTAAATGTAGGTCTTAGTCTTAATCTGCCGTTTCACCTGATGATCTCTGCCCGATACAATGCCGGACTGACCAATGTTGTGGATCATCCTGATGTAGATTGGAAAAACAGAGTAATGCAGCTTTCTCTCGGATACAGATTCTAAGGACACTATCCAAAATTTTGTATAAAAAATAAAATAGATTTTTCTTTAACCACAAATTACACAAATAAACACCCAATCAATCAGTGGAAATTTATGTAGTTTGTGGTTTTTAAATTACCTCTTTTTCTCAAAAAAAAGTTTCATCAAATCGGAGCATTCTGCTTCCAAAATCCCTTGAACAACCTCCGTTTTTGGATGCAGTTTTCCTCCCATCACTGTAAATCCGCGTTTGTTGTCGCCGGCTCCGTAAACCACTTTTGAAATCCGGCTCCAATACAAAGCTCCGGCACACATTTGACAGGGTTCTACGGTAATATACATTGTGCAATTTTTTAAATACTTCCCTCCTATTGTGTTTGCTGCGGCTGTTATTGCCTGCATTTCAGCGTGTGCCGTCACATCGTTGAGCAATTCAGTCAGATTATGTGCCTTTGCTATAATCCGGTCATTGGCAACAACAATTGCTCCAATGGGAATTTCATCCTTTTCCAATGCTTCCTTTGCTTCGTTCAAAGCAATGCGCATATAATATTCGTCGTCCAAAAACATCTCAATCATTAATAATCGTTCAAAAATAAGATATTATTGTAAATTTGTACCTTAATTTAAGCAGGAATGACAGCCGTTTTACCAACAATCCAATTTCCAACCGATTTAAAATTAAAAACAATCAGCGAATTAGAGCAATTAGCCTCTGAAATTCGTCGTTTTATTATTGATGTAGTCTCGGTAAACGGTGGTCATTTAGGAGCAAGTTTAGGAGTGGTAGAACTCACGATTGCTTTGCATTATGTCTTTGATACTCCGGTAGACAAACTCGTTTGGGATGTGGGACATCAGGCGTATGTTCATAAAATACTGACCGGAAGAAAAGAAGTTTTTGATACCAACCGAAAGAAAAACGGCATCAGCGGTTTTCCAAAAAGAAGTGAAAGTGAATACGACGCTTTTGGCGTGGGGCATTCTTCTACTTCGATTTCCGCTGCTTTGGGAATGGCAATAGGCGACAAATTACAAGGCAGAGATATTGTACAACACGTAGCTGTGATCGGCGATGCGTCGATTGCTTCGGGAATGGCTTTTGAAGCATTGAATCATGCCGGAGCTGCGGATGCAAATTTACTGGTCGTTCTGAACGATAATGCCATTGGAATTGATCCGAGTGTGGGGGCACTAAAAAGTTATCTTACTCAGGTAAAACAAGGTAAAAACCCACGGGTAAACAATATGATCAAATCATTGAATTTCCAATACACAGGACCTATAGACGGACATCATCTTTCCGGATTGATCAACGAATTACAGCGTTTAAAAACAAAAAAAGGCGCACGTTTTTTACACGTTATTACCACCAAAGGAAAAGGACTCAAACAAGCTGAAGAAAACCAGGTTGTTTATCATGCTCCGGGAAGATTTGACAAAATTACAGGTGAATTAGTCCATAATACGGAACAGAAAAAAATAAAATATCAGGATATTTTCGGGTTAACTTTATTGGAACTGGCACGTAAAAATCCTAAAATAGTTGCCATTACGCCCGCAATGCCTACGGGAAGTTCCTTAAAATATATGATGGACGAGTTTCCCGATCGGGCCATTGATGTGGGTATTGCCGAACAACATGCTGTAACGCTTGCCGCAGGTATTGCATTGAGCGGGTGCACGGTTTTTTGTACGGTATATTCCACCTTTTTGCAGCGAGCCTATGATCAGGTTATTCACGATGTAGCATTGCAAAATGTCCCTGTGATTCTTTGTATTGACCGTGCCGGTCTGGTTGGTGAAGACGGGGCAACACATCAAGGGGTCTTTGACATTGCTTATCTCAATGCCATCCCCAATATGACGATTCTGGCACCAAAAGATGCTGTGGAATTGCGTCAGACATTGTATTCTTTACAAAACCATTGTGAATCGCCGGTGGCAGTACGTTATCCGCGCGGATTCTCAAACACAGAACATTGGCAGATTCCGTTTGAAAAATTAGATTTTAATAAAATTC
>DATGMY010000206.1:0-9493 GCA_035307005.1 Flavobacterium sp.
GGAATATCTAATCCCAAACCTCTTACAATCAGTAAAAAACCGGTAAGGATCAAAAAAGCAGGAATCAACTTTTTCATTTTATTTTTAAAGTATTTATTGACCCATTGACTCATCCAAACCACAGCGGTCAACAACGGGATGGTTCCCGCACCAAACCATAGCATAAACATCGCACCGTGCCAGGGTCCTTGCGTTGCCGTGGCTCCAAACAATGCCATATAAATCATTGCACAAGGCAACAGACCGTTGAGCAAGCCTAAAATCAAAAAAGAACTGAACGTCTTTTTATGAATAAAAGCTCCAAAATAACTTTTAAATTTCAGGTACCATTTAGAGTTGCTGTACAGACGGTTTTGAATTTTACTTTCATTAAAAAACAATACGCCCAAAATCAGCAATACGCCTAAAATTACCGAAACGTTTTGATGAAAGCCTGCTATAAACAATCCTTTACCGATAAATCCAAATAAGAAGCCCAACAATGCGTAGGTCAAAATACGTCCGGAATGATATGTAATGATGTAAACGGTTTTTCTGGTCATAGAAAACTGGTGCACCGGCAATGCCAGAGCAATCGGACCGCACATACCCACACAGTGCAGACTGCTGAACAATCCTAAAAACAATGGAACAATCATTACAACATCAATGTTTGCTGTTTTTGGTATTCTTTGCCTTGATATTGAAAGTCTAAGGTAATATCCCAACGACCATCGACCAGGTTGGATTTAGGTATAAGCAAATTATTTGACGTCAATTTTAATGGAAAAATCTGGTCAAGTGCCTGGTTCGACGGTCGGTACAGGGATATCGTTCCTTCTATTTCTTCTTGATTGAAAGTTTCCGGAAAAGACACCTCAATGCCCTGAGAAGTGGTCACAATTTTTAGTGATTCACCAAGTTCAATGGCATTTTCCTGTTTCAACCTGTTTCCGTTAATTTCTATTTCTTTCTGGTAATAATTTTCTGTTACCAGCTCGTTGTCGTAACGCGCATCCACCTGAACACGAATCACGTATTGTAATATGAATGCCATAAAACAGACGATTCCGATTACAATTCCTGTTCCCCAATTAAATTTCATTTGATTTTTGTTTTATTTAGATTTCAGAAGTCAGCAATCAGATTTCAAATGAAGGACTTTGCATTCTGATTGCTGCCTGCTGATTATTTGTTAATTAAAACTTCTCGGTCCTAAGAAGTTGGTCTTGGTTTGATCGATCAGTGCTCCGTTGTTGTAAACTTCCAACTGAATTTCTGTTTTATCCCCTTCTAACAATGTTTGCGGAATTTCGATAAACAAGGTACCCTGAACCATTTTTTCTTTCGGAACCTTGATTTCCTGGCTGCCTACCAATTCGATTGTTCCTTCTTGAGGCTTCACTAATTTAAAAGTTACATTATCGAAGTCACGTGCTGTTTTATTAGCTATTTTAAAGGTATAAACATTACTGATATTCTCTCCTTTATGCTCAAATAATTGTCCCGGAAGACGTAATACTTTTGCTTCCACATCGCTACGCAAAAACAACAAGCCTGTTAAAATACCTACCAAAATCAACAATACCGCTGCATAACCTTTCATACGGGCAGTAAACCGGAATTTTTCTTTTTTGGCAATTTCATCTTCCGATGCAAAACGAATCAATCCTTTGGGAAGATTCACAGATTCCATCATAAAATCACAGGCATCAATACAAGCTGTACAATTCACACATTCCAACTGCGTACCGTTTCTGATATCGATACCTGTGGGACACACGTGTACACACTGACTGCAATCGATACAATCGCCATAGCCCTTTTCTTCCCGGCTTTCGTTTTTTCTGAACTTTGAACGTCCTTCGCTTCCTTCGCCGCGAACATAATCGTAGGCTACCACCACCGATTTTTCATCAAGCAAAACACTTTGCATTCTTCCGTACGGACAGGCGATGATACAAACCTGCTCTCTGAACCACGCAAAAACAAAGTAAAACACACCTGTGAATATCAACAGAGCGATGAAAGTAGATAAATGCTCAAAAGGTCCGTGTATAATCATTGCCAGCACCTGATCACTTCCTACGATATACGCAAGAAAAACATTGGCTATCACAAAAGATATAATGAAAAAGATCAGCCATTTGAATCCTTTTTTACGAATTTTTTCGGCATTCCATTCTTGCTTGTTTAATCGTATTTGCGCGCCTCTGTCTCCTTCGATCCAATATTCGATCCTGCGAAAAACCATTTCCATAAAGATAGTCTGCGGACAAATCCACCCACAAAAAACCCGACCAAAAGCCACTGTAAACAATGCAATGAATACCACACAAATAATCATTGCCACCACCACTATATAGAAATCCTGCGGCCAGAATGTAAATCCAAAAATGGAAAATTTCCGTTCCAGCACATTGAATAAAAACAACTGGTTACCGTTGATTTTTATAAAAGGCGAACTCAATAAAACAGCTAATAAAATATAACTAACCCACTTGCGTTTGTCATAGAACCAGCCCGAAGGTTTTTTGGGATATACCCATTTTCTTTTTCCATCTTCATCGACCGTCCCAATGGTGTCTCTGAAGCTGTCGTCTGCTACATTACTCATACTACATTATTTTATACCTAAATCACTTACTTTAAAAAACCACAGCCCTTGGGGAGGGCTGTGGAAGAAAAATAAAACTAAAACCCTCCAAATGATTATGGAATATTATGAAGCCGTTTCATTACTTAAAACTTCTTCTGAAAGGCTTTCTGTTTCTGTTTCCGAAGGTGCATCGCTACTTGTTGTCTGCACCACTTTATCCCCCTCGGGTTCTTTTGCATCCGGTGGATTTGTTCCTTGCAACGATAAAATATAACTTGCTACTTTGGCAATGTCGGAAGGGCTTATTTGTTGTTTCCAGGCAACCATACCTTTACCATCACGACCTCCCTCACTGATTACGTGAAAGATGTCTTTGATATCGCCACCTAAAATCCAATATTCATCCGTTAAGTTGGGACCAATCCCTCCTCCTCCATCGGCACGGTGACAAGCTACACAGCTTGAATCAAAAATTGCTTTACCTGCTGCCAGATCTGCCGGATCGGTTGAAGCAACCACCTGATCTGCTGTCAATAAATCAGGTGCATTCTTTTTGTATTCTTCGATCTGCCGGGCTGCAATCGCTAATTCATTCTCTAACTCCTTATATTGATTGTCTCCGCCAAACAGATGATACTTACCTAAATAAACCACTGAGAAAATAACGGTCGCATAGAAAAGATATACCCACCAAGGCGGTAAATCGTTGTCTAATTCTTTGATTCCATCGTAATCGTGTGCGAGTTCGATATCCTTTTCCTCGCTTATAGATTTGGTCTTCGTCAGTTTTTTCATCAGATTTTTGTACGCCGGCATTTCCGAAATCGGAAGATTTTCCAAACGTTCTTTTTCAGCACGTTCTTCCGGCGACATTAATTGATCCAAAATACTGTCAGAAGCTTTTGCTACAATTTCAATAGCGATTAAAACCAATGCAACCAGACCTAACAATATCAATAAAGACGGATACTCAATGATTGCAGGTTTGTCACCCGAATCAATCAGAAGTTCTATGGCTCCAAAAAATAAAAATAATATTAGAGGAACACGTACATATACAGGAAAAAATCGTTTCATATTCTTATTGTTTTATGTGGTTCTGGTCATTATTTCGGTCATCTTCCTGCAAAGGCAGCATACTTATTTCTTTGATGGTTTCTTTTTTATAGGTAAATACCCAAACAGCCAATGATACAAAGAATATAAAAAAGATGAGCAGGGCAATTATGGGATAGATTTCTATCCCGATAATGGTGTCCATATTGTGTTTAATAAACTTTAACATAACTAAATTAATTTTCAGATGATGCTTTAATATCGGTTCCCAGACGCTGCATATATGCGATTAATGCGGTTATTTCACGTTGGCTCATAGGAACAAACTCTTCTCCTCTTTCCTGAGCCGCTTTTTTGCTGGCGTCATACGATTTCACAAAATCGGGATCTGATTTCAGGCTTTCTTCGATTCGTTCACTCTGTTCTTTAATGCTTGCCTGTGCATTGGCAATTTCCTCTTCTGTGTAAGGAGCACCTAATGTTTGAAGCACACGCATTTTCTTTTCAATGTTAGAGAAATCCATCGCTTTATTGTCAAACAACCATTTGTATGCAGGCATAATAGATCCCGGAGAAGTACTTTGCGGATCATACATATGGTTGAAATGCCAGTTATCATTATATTTTCCGCCCAATCTGTGCAAATCCGGACCGGTACGTTTTGATCCCCATAAGAACGGATGGTCATATACATATTCTCCTGATTTTGAATACTCCCCGTAACGTTCTACTTCACTTCGGAACGGACGCACCATTTGAGAGTGACAACCTACACACCCTTCGCGTATGTACAAGTCACGTCCTTCCACTTCCAGCGGTGTATAAGGCTTTACACTTGCAATCGTCGGAATGTTGGACTCCACCACCAAAGTCGGTATAATCTGAACAACACCTCCGATCAAGATGGCAATCGTAGCCAGAATAGTCAATTGAATAGGCTTGCGTTCTAACCAGGTGTGGAATCCTTCTCCTCTTAATCTTGATTTTGAGATTCGAACCAATGCCGGTGCTTCCGCATATTCGTCTTCAATAGCCCGACCTGCTTTAATCGTTTTATAAACATTATAAACCAATACCAAAGCACCTGTTACATACAACGATCCACCTATGGCACGCATCACATACATCGGCATGATCGCTGTAACAGTATCCAAGAAGTTACCATACATCAGCATTCCGTCTGGTCTGAACTCTTTCCACATCATGTGTTGCTGGAATCCGGCAACGTATAACGGAATGGTATAAAGAATGATTCCTAAAGTACCGATCCAAAAGTGGAAGTTTGCCAATTTGGTTGAATACAATTTTGTTTTTGTCATACGAGGAAACAACCAGTAAACGATACCAAAAACCATAAATCCGTTCCAAGCCAGAGCTCCTACGTGCACGTGCGCAACGATCCAGTCGGTATAGTGGGCAATGGCGTTTACGTTTTTCAAAGACAACATCGGACCTTCAAACGTAGCCATACCATAACCGGTAATTGCCACTACAAAGAATTTTAAAACAGGATCTGTACGTACTTTATCCCAGGCTCCGCGTAAGGTCAATAATCCGTTGATCATACCTCCCCAAGACGGTGCCAACAACATTACAGAAAAAACAACTCCTAAGTTTTGAGCCCATTCCGGCAACGCCGTGTATAACAAGTGGTGCGGACCTGCCCAGATATAAAGGAAAATCAGCGACCAGAAGTGGATAATCGACAAACGATAAGAATAAACAGGACGATTGGCAATTTTGGGTAAATAGTAATACATCAATCCCAAAAACGGTGTGGTCAAAAAGAATGCCACCGCGTTGTGTCCGTACCACCATTGTACCAAAGCATCCTGCACTCCGGCATACACCGAATACGATTTTAAACCGTTTACAGGTAATGCCAAACTATTAAAAATATGCAGAACAGCTACTGTAACAAACGTTGCCAGATAAAACCAGATAGCAACGTATAAATGGCGTTCTCTTCTGCGTAAAATAGTCATAATCATATTGATACCAAAAACAACCCACACCACTGCAATAGCAATGTCAATAGGCCATTCCAGCTCGGCATATTCTTTTGAAGAAGTATAGCCTAAAGGCAAGGTTAAGACTGCCGCAATAATAATCAACTGCCACCCCCAGAAGTTGATATTACTCAAAACATCGCTGTACATTCTGGTTTTTAACAACCGCTGCAACGAATAGTAAACACCACCGAAAATAGCATTTCCTACAAAGGCAAAAATGACCGCATTGGTATGCAACGGACGCAGACGCCCGAAGCTAAGCCACGGAATATTGTCGGTAATATTCGGAAAAATAAACATAACTGCTAAAAGCAATCCTACCAGCATTCCTATTACTCCGAAAAGTATAGAAGCATAAAGAAACTTTTTTACAATTTTGTTGTCATAATAAAATTGTTGTACTTCCATAGTTAATTAATTTGATTGTTCTTCAGTTTTTATTTCTTTTTTTTCTTTTTTAGTTTCTTCATCAAACAGCATCCTTACAGAAGGAGTATATTGGTCGTCAAACTGTCCGCTTTTTACTGATCTAATAAAAAGATACAGAAAAACGCTTGCTACGAATATGCTGATGCATATCAAAATATAAATTACACCCATACCTCAATTCTTTGTTCAAAATTAGTCTTCCTCATAATTTTAAAATATGATAAATATCAGTTACGCTAAGATTATTTTTCCTTTGCTTTTCTCGCATAATAATTACTCATTAATGTCACAAAACCAATGATTGTTGCTGTGCTTAACGGCATAATAATGGCTGCTACCAAAGGCGATAAACGGTTAGACAATGCAAAAGAAAGTCCCACAATATTGTAAGTAATCGCCAGGCAATAACTCATTTTTATGGTTTTCATCGCATTTTTGGCGTATTTTAAAAAATAATCCAGCCGTGTAAATGAAGCCGCATCCAAAATAGCATCGCTGGCAGGTGTAAACACATTTACGTTTTCTGAAACGGAAATACCGATATTACTTTGCGCCAAAGCACCGGCATCGTTTAATCCATCTCCAATCATCAGAACATTTTTTCCCTGCTGCTGCAACTCACCGATGAATGTCAATTTATCGTCGGGCTTTTGATTGAAAATCATTTGGGTATCTTTGGGTACTAATCTTTCCAACATTCGGCGTTCGCCATCATTGTCACCCGACAATACGTACAAACCATAACCTTCATTCTCCAACGACTGAAACAACGGTTCAATACCTTTACGATATTCATTTTCAAAAACATAACAACCTTTTACCTCATCATCAATTGAAATATAAACTTTGGTTTGATTGTTTTTTTCATCCTTTTCCGTATCAACCCAACTTGCAGACCCCACTTTTACATTCAAACCTTTAAAAACACCTTTAATACCTTTACCTGCAACTTCTTCATACATATCCGGTTTTTCGATTGCCGTTCCGGGCAAAAGTGTGTATAACCTGCGACTAAGCGGATGGTTTGATCCACGCACAATGTTTTTTACCGCTTCCGTTTCCTGTTTATTCAACGAAGTACCGTGATAATAAATTTGTTGATTCTGACTTGATGTCAGCGTTCCCGTTTTATCAAAAACAATTGTATCTACTTTAGACAACTGTTCGATGACAGCCGTGTTTTTCAAATACAGTTTTCTTCGTCCCATTAAACGGATCACATTACCCCAGGTATAAGGTGCGGTCAATGCCAACGCACACGGACAAGCAACAATCAACACAGCTGTAAGTACGTTAAAAGCATCGTTGAAACTACTGAAACTCCAACCGATAAATCCTACAACTGCAATGGTCAATAGTGATGGAGTAAAAATCCGGCTGGCGCGATCGGTAATGGTTTGTATCTTTTGATCGGTTTTTTTCTGGAAAACTTCGTTGCTCCACAACTGTGTTAAATAGCTTTGAGAAACACTGTTGACCGCCTCGACCACAACGGCGTTTCCCACTTGTTTGCCTCCGGCAAAAATTTTATCGCCCGATTTTTTTTCTACCGGAACAGCCTCTCCTGTTACAAAACTGTAATCAATGAATGCCGTATCGGAAATCAAAACCGCATCTACCGGAATCAATTCTTCATTGCGAATCATTAACCGATCTCCTTTTTCAACCTCATAAACCTGCACAGGTGTTTCTTCTTCATTGTGTATTTTGGTTACTGCAATAGGAAAATAAGATTTGTAGTCGCGTTCAAACGATAAAAAGTTGTAGGTAGTTTGTTGAATGAGTTTCCCCGAAAGCATAAAGAATACCAGACCACACATACTGTCTAAAAATCCGGCACCGTCCTGAATAAAAATATCTACCATACTCCGGACAAACATCACAATGATCCCCAATGCCATCGGGATGTCAATATTGTATGATCTGGTTCGGATGCTGTGATAGGCAGATATATAATAAGGAGTTGCAGAATATAAAAAAACAGGTAGTGCCAAAACCACATTAAAATACCGGAAAAAATCACGGTATTCCTGCATCCAGTAATCATCAACATTGAAATATTCCGGAAAGGAAAGCAGCATAATGTTTCCAAAACCAAAAAATGCCACGCCGATTTTATACAGCAAACTGCGGTCGATCAGTTTTGGTTTGGCATCGAAATTTTCAAGACTTATGTATGGTTCGTAACCAATAGAAGCAAGTAAGAGCACCAATTCCTTTAAAGTCACTTTGTCACTATTAAATGTGACGGTAACTTTCTTTTGAGCAAAAACCACTTGTGATTGATTGATTCCGGAATGAAGTGAGTTTAAGTTTTCTAAAATCCAGATACACGAGCTGCAATGAATATGCGGAATATACAAACGGACAATTTGAATATTGCTTTCTTCAAAATCCAAAAGCTTAGAAACGATTTCGGGATTGTCGAGATAATTGTATTTAGAGGTCACATTTTTAGGGGTCGCTCCCGGATTTTTCTCAAAATCATAATACGTCATCAAACCATTTTCAGAAAAAAGTTCGTAAACCGTACGACAGCCCTGACAGCAGAAGTTTTTATCATCGAAAATAATTTTCTCATTTTCTATGATATCATCTCCGCAATGATAACAATTTAACATTCGCTTAAAAAATTTGCTTTATACCTGATGCAAAATTCTTAATTTCAGAACCTTAAAAAAATGATATTTATCATATAATATTGTATATTTGTATAGAAACTAAAACTAAAAACAATGAGCAAGTGTGAGCAATGTATTGTCAGGGAATTAAGCTCGCTCAAGGCATTATCCAAAGACGAATTAATTCATTTATCTAATCGTAAAAACTCTTTGAACATAAAAAAAGGCGAAGCAATTTTTAGTGAAGGTGATATAATGAACGGTGTTTACTGCATTAAAGAAGGAACCTGTAAAATGGTAAAAATGAACGCCAACGGAAAAGACACCATTCTAAAGCTTATTAATAAAGGTAATTTACTGGGACAAGACGCTATTCTTACCGAAAAAAAAGCATCGCTCAGTGCGGTTGCCATCGAAGATATGAGTGTTTGTTTTATTCCTAAATCTGAGATTTTGGGATTCATCAATAACAATAACAAATTTTCTTTTGAAGTAACGAAAGATGTCTGCACACAACTGGATGATGCCAACAACCTTGCAGTGATTCATACGTACAAAACCGTCAAGGAACGATTAGCTCACGTTTTGGTCGATCTCCACAAATCAGCCGGCGTGGATGAAAACGGAACTCTTAACCTGCAATTAAGCCGTGAAGAAATCGCAAATATGGTAGGAACGGCTACTGAAAGTTGTATCCGTTTACTTTCAGAACTTAAAAAGTCTGGTCTTATAGATCTGCAAGGAAAAAAAATAAAGGTTATTGATTTGAAAGGATTAAAGGTATTGGCACAATAAAT
>DATGMY010000207.1:0-6006 GCA_035307005.1 Flavobacterium sp.
CAATTTATTTTGTAGTGGGCTATTTGCTTTTTGCAATCGGATTAATTGTTTTTTTAGAATTAGCATTAGCAAGTTCAACTGTGGATGCCGAAAAATTAAACGCATTATCTTCATTGACTCCTAAAACAACAACTGCAAGAATAATATTTGTCATTATGGGTTTGGTAGCTGGTTTATCCGAAGAAATTGTTTACAGAGGATTTGCGATAAAAGCGTTGGTAAGCAATAAAATCAACAAATGGGTTGCCGTATTTATCGCAGCAATTCCTTTCGTTTTTCAGCACGGCTTAAAATCAATTGACCAATTTTGGTGGTTCTTTTCCACTGGTATTGCTTTTGGAATACTATTTTTAATGTTAAAAAAACTAACAATTAATATTATAATTCATTGGTTAGTGATATTGTCTGCGATGGTAGCTGTTTTACAAGTTCTGCAATAAAAAGACATATGACTGACCACCCTAAATTGGCAAAATCATTACAGGGTTTAAGAGAAGGATATATGAAAACAGGTAAAAATGAATTAGCACTAAAATATTTAAAGGAGAGTTTAAACATAAATCCCAAACAACCTTTTCATAGATGAAATGATTGAAAAACTTGACAAGTAAGAATGCCAGCAGGTAACATCGTGTATAAGCAATAGCGGGTTAAGTGCTAAATTCAAGGTTCCTGCTTCCTTGTCGCTACTGCAAATTGATTTCCTTTTCGTAAATTAGCAAATAAATTTTGCAGTAGCTTACGTTTGTGCCAAGCTGAACATATCCGCTTCCCTAATCCGCTACTGCTCATACACGTAAACCGTTAGTGGCAAGTGTAACAGACCGTACAACCAATGAAATACGAAGAAATAAAAACAGACGGATATCTATCGAATTTTGTTAAATGCTTTTGGACTTCCAAAACATTGACAAAAAGTTCTGATTACACAATTTTACCAGACGGCTATTTTGACCTAATTATTGAAATTAAAAACAAGAATATTTCAAGTGTTAAACTAACAGGCATTTGGACAGTTCCAATTGACATAAAAACAGAAATTCATACGGAATTTTTTGCAGTAAGATTTAAACCTCTTGCAATTGAACTATTGGAGAACATAAATCTAAAATCACTATTAAACTCTTCAATATGTTTAGGTACTGACTATATTGGAATTGACAATTTATCTTTTGATAACTTTAAAGACTTTTGTAAGCATATCGAAAACTACTTACAAAACCGTATAGAAAAAAGAAAGACTGTAAACGATTTGAAAATTCGCTTATTCAATGAAATTTATAAAAAAGAAATTTTTAATGTTCAAGAATTGTCGGATAAGGTATTTTGGACAAGCCGACAAATAAACAGATACTTCAATTTGACTTTTGGTCTATCACTAAAAGAATACTTAAACATTATTCGGAGTAATCAAACCTTTAAAGACATTGTAAACACAAAACTTGCACCACAAAACACATATTTTGACCAATCTCATTTCATCAAAGAAATCAAAAGATATACAGGTGTAACGCCAAAAGAATTGAGCAGAAATGAAAACGACCGATTTTTACAATTATTAACCATCAATTGAATTTAACTTTGCGGCTTCAAAGTATTAACAATTTAAACAAGACAAAATGGTAAAGTTAGGTTACACAATTTTATACGTTTCGGACGTAACAAAATCAGTAGAGTTCTATGAATCTGCTTTTGGGTTTTCAAGAAAATTTATTACCCCAGAAAATGATTATGCTGAACTACTCACAGGAGAAACAACTATTTCCTTTGTTTCAAAAGAGTTAGCAAATTCAAACTTAAAAAACGGGTTTTTAATGAGTAAACAAGCAGACAAACCTTTTGGTATTGAATTAGCTTTGGTAACAGAAAATGTTCAAGAAATAATTGACAAAGCCATAAAATGTGGAGCAATTATTGAAGAAAATCCAATTGAAAAACCTTGGGGACAGACAGTTGGCTACATAAGAGATATTGACGGATTTTTACTTGAGATATGTACACCAATAAACCAGTAGAAACAAGAACACCAGCCACTAACAGCACCTACACGCAAGTGGGGGTTCAGTGCATTTATGAAAGTGAAGTACTAAATCCAAACTCTGTACTTTTAATGAAGTTCAGTGCTAAAAATCCCCACCTGCGTGTAGCTGCAAACCGTTAGCAGTAATGATGAATATGATACAAAAACTATTATTTCCCATTTTCTTATTTGTGACAGTAATCACTATTGCTCAAAACAAAGTAGAAGGAACTTCTTATACCCATTTTCAAATAAAATCAAAGAAAGACACCATTGATTTTGTAATCGCTGATACTAATTTAACTGCAAAGAAGCCTTTATTTTTGTTTTGTCAAGGATCTCAACCCGTACCACTTTTCTTCGATTTTAAGGAAGAAGGTATTTTTCCATCTGCCTTGAGTAATTTCGATATTGAGGAACTTAACAAAAGTTATCATGTGGCGGTAATCTCAATGCCTAAAACTCCTTTAATTGTTGGTAGCGACCACCTAAATAGACAATACAATTTCATAACTGACACATCAGATCAACACAGCTATTCATTAGATTATTTAAAGGCTGATTATTCGGAAAACTACATTAATCGAGCGAATAAAGTATTGAAGTTCCTTAGTAAACAGAAATGGATTAATTCAGATAAAATTGTTGTAGCAGGTCATTCTCAAGGTGCTAGAATCGCAGTGGGAATCGCTGCGTCCAATAAGCGAGTAACTGAATTGGGACTTTTTGGATACAATCCGAATGGAAGAATTGATCAGGCAATTAGACAGATAAGAAAAAATGCAGAGTCTGGAAAAATTTCATGGGAAAAAGCAGACTCACTTCAACAAGAACAATATGACTTCTACAAAATGATTCAAAATCCAGATTCTTTGAATGCCCACCCTAGCTTAACCTCGTGGAAATCATTTTCAAAGCCAACATTAAATGAACTAATTAAATTAAAAATTCCCATATATATCGCATATGGAAGTAAGGATGTTGTTGCTGATTACTGTGATTTACTGCCTTTTCATTTTATAGAGAATAAAAAGACAAATTATTCAATTAAGCGATATCCAAACCTTGAACATAACTTCTTTCCTGTGGATGAAAATGGTAAACCCAATCACTCTGAAGGAAAATGGATTATCGTCATGAACGAATTTATTAAATGGACAAATAATACTGCTAACATGCACTAAGCAAAATGGCGCACGATTACACTCAAGAGAAAGCGCCACATTGCCTAGTGCAGAATCGTTATGTGTAATTTTAACTGACAACAACAATGACAAAAAAAGAAGTAAGAAAAGTAGTGAAACAAAGTATTCTTGACGGCAAGACAAAACAGGAAACTTTTGAAACTTTAAAAGAGACGGCTAAACTTCCGACCGAAGACCTGGCAAAAATTATTCAGTCAATACCTTCGCTACAAGCAAGACAAAAATATAAGACGCTAAATATGATTTTAATCGGTCTTTTATCCTTGACCGTTCTGTTTAAAATGATGGCAGGAATTCCAATAATTATAGAAAATGGAATAAAATGGTTTCCTGTTTTATTTATTTTGCCTATAATCAACATTCTTTTATTAATTGGCGTAGCGACATATAGCCAAAGTAGTCATAAATGGGTTGCTATTTTTACAATGCTTGGATTACTTCGGTCGCTAAGTGACATTTTAGGACAACCCTTCGAACCACTCATAATAATTGACTTGACAATAGCGGCAGGACTTATTGGTCTTGGGTTTTACCTGAACTCTAAACTTTGTCCCGACTACTTGACAGTAAAAGAACGTTACCAAAACAATCAAGGGCAAGACAGATTGAGAAACGTGATAAAATTTAATGACTAGAAAAAACTACACATAACAGCCCTACCCAAAAGTGGCGGTTCAGTGGTTAAATCAAGCTTTGTGCTACTATCAAAGTTTGTGCTGGGTTGACAGTGAAGTGCTTCGAAATCGCCACCTTCGGGTAGCTGCAAAACGTTGGCGTGCATTGAAAGAACCACTAAAGAACATATGAAGCAGATACTAACATTTTTCCTTTTAATTACTTCTGTCGTTGTAAACGGACAAGAGATTAAAACTTCGGACTTCACGGAAGAAATAAAGAAGTATGACATTTCGGACTTGTGGACTCTTGACAAGTTTCAAATAGAGAATGATACGATAACAGTTGACAGACTTGAACCTCTCGGATACATTGGTGAAAATTTCCAACGATTTCATATTCATTTCATCTCCACAATTAAGAACCCTAATAATGAACTTCAATATTTCATTTACGGAAAAACCAAGGTGAAAGAAAACATTTGCACCTTTCAAGGAACGATAACAATTAGCGAATCCAGAACATACGATGAAGGAGACATTCCAACTTTGAAACAAGGATTTGCTAAAGGTAAATATGAATTTTTTGAAGACCCTGACCAAAAAGGGACAGGAATTCTAAAGGGCCACTTTCAAACTGATTTTTATATCGATCAACAAGGTGAAATAAAATATGATGCTTTAATGTTTGTTGCTGACGGATTTCAAAACAACCAATTTGAAGGAACTTGGACAAGTTACAAAACAGGCAATTCAAAAAAGTGTAATTGGGGTGACTATAGAATCCCCGATAGTCGTGGACTTGACATTGGCGCAGGTGAATTTAGTCCTTGGGACAAGTACGAAGAATATGGATGGCAAAATTACATTCAAGCTTGGGGACATTATCCTGACAAACCGGAAGTAATTGAAGCAAGAAAAAGAGAAAAGGAAAAATGGTGGATAGAAAAATAAAAAACAACGACACGCCAATTGAGTAGACGGCTCCGCCAGCTAAGCTGACGGAGTGCGCCTGCAGACGCATCGGTGCAGCATCGTTCCGATCTCACACCACCGTACGTACGGAAGGATACATGTTTGCACCTCAAAATGGCGATTGGTTTGAACGTATTGAAAACAGCCTTAACATTACTTATTCCCCAATTCTAAAAGTTGGTAAAAAACTGAGCTACGATGTCCAAAAAAACAAGATAATTTCACCCTTTATTTCTCAAAAAGTAATTCAAAATACATACGTAAGCCAATATTGATAAACAATGATTTTAAAAATGAAATACTAAATCAACACTTTAATCAACCTACTGAAATTAGAATTAATGGATCCATTTATTTTCCTGAACAAGACAAGTAAAAACCCTATAATCAAAGCCTTAACACTACTCAAGCAGACGCAGGTGTATAGACATCACTTTAAACAGTATAATTATACAAACGGGCAATATCCTTAAAAAATAATTTTGCAGATCAAATCAATAATTGAATTCGAAAAAAAATAGTATTATTGTAATTATGCACAACAACTTAGACCGACAAGAAGCCATTCGAATTGCAAAAGAAAAAATGCAAAAGAAAAAAGAAAAAGAAGCACGCGAAGAAAAAGAGTTTTATGAGCGTATTACTTCAGGAACACCGTGGCTAATCTTTAAATTTGTTGTCGCATTCTGCACCCTTGTATTATTGATTTCAACGATTGAGGTTTTTGTTGATGGTCCAACCAAGAAACTTGATGAAGAAGCGTGGAGTATAGATAAAAACTGGGAATACAGAAGGCATACAGTCCTCAATGTGGAAGGATACATGTTTGCACCTCAAAATGGCGATTGGTTTGAACGTATTGAAAACAGCCTTAACATTACTTATTCCCCAATTCTAAAAGTTGGTAAAAAACTGAGCTACGATGTCCAAGAAAACAAAACCACAATCAGAAGACATGTAGAAACCAGAGCAAGGTCAATATTTACCTGGTTTCCGGAATTTCAACTCTTACTGCTCATCCCACTTTTGACCTTTATTTTTAGACAACAAAGCGCTTGGTTCAACTTTGCACGTATCACCTCATTAATTGTGGTCTTTCCCGGAACCCTGATGGTGATCTATTTCGCCATATTCTAACCCGTCCAAAGAAAAATTGATTCATGATAAAAATGAAAGCAGCAAGAAAAGTGCT
>DATGMY010000208.1:0-4194 GCA_035307005.1 Flavobacterium sp.
AACATAATTAATATATTTGCCGAAAATTTAAAATAAACTCCATGAAAACATTAGACAAATTAGTAGCAAGAAGCGGCAATCAGTGCGAATTGTGTGAATCGAAAGAAAATTTAACTATTTACGATGTTCCACCAACAGCGAGCAATTTAGCCGATAGAGAAATTTATGCCTGTGAAAAATGCTTGGCTCAAATTGAAAAACGCGAAGAACCGGATGCAAATCACTGGCAATGTTTATCTACTTCTATGTGGAATGAAAACCTTCCGGTACAAGTGGTTAGCTGGCGTATGCTGAACCGTTTCAGAAATGAAAGCTGGGCAGCGGACTTATTGGATATGATGTATCTGGACGACGAAACATTAGACTGGGCAAAACAAACCGGCGACCACGAAGGCGACGGAAACATTGCTTTACACAAAGATTGCAACGGAAATATTTTAGTGGGTGGCGATACAGTTACGTTAATCAAAGATTTGGATGTGAAAGGTTCTACACTGAATGCTAAAATAGGAACTGCTGTGAGAAACATTCGTTTGGTTCATGACAATGTGGAACAAATTGAAGGGAAAATTGACGGGCAGATGATTGTGATCCTTACCAAATTTGTAAAGAAACAAATGTAACAACTTATTCTATCAATAATTTTTAACGCTCATTTTTATAAAATGAGCTTTTTTATGGGTCTCAAATAAAAGTCTAAAACTATGTACTTTGAGTACATCAACTTTTAGCTTCTACCTGAGTTCGATTAATAGCATCGGACTTTACCCAATAAAAGAAATAAAAATAATCGAACTCAGGTTTCTAAAAATTTTAACTACGAATTACACAGATTATCACGAATTAATTCGTGGCTGATATTAACTCCAATAATTCGGACTTTCAATCCATAGTGTTTTTTTTAGTTTTTTTGGCATACTGTTTGAAAAGGTGTAGTTGAATAAGAAAATCTAAAATAAATTTGCTATGAAACTATGGTACACCTTAGCACTGTTGGCAATCACAACGATTGCAAGTGCGCAACCCGGACATCACAAACACCGCAAAGGAAAGAAAGTTCACAAGAAACATTACACACACAAACATTATGATACAAGAGGTCTAAAACGTCAGGTGGTAAAAGTACATCACGGAAGGGATTATCATTATTATGTAAACAGAGAAATGGCACGGTTTGAATTTCTAAGGTTGTCGCGCCAACAAAAAGCCAAATTACAAATATCTCTGAATTTTTTAATCTCAAACGGTTACAGTCCGCAGATCTATGAACGCAGACTGAGAAGCGATTTACGAACTATTCTGAGCCGTTCACAATATCAACAATGGGAACGAAGAGCTTATGGCAACAACAATGTTTTCGTTTTTAACTTTGTAAGATAAATCTAAAAGAACCGGTGTTTAAGCATTTAGCCCCGGTTTTGTTTTTATCCAAACTTTGCTTCAAAATGCTGCATAACGGTAACCAAATGCTGAACACTCTCCATCGGCATCGCATTATAAATAGAAGCACGATAGCCTCCAACGGTACGATGTCCTTTGAGTCCGCTGATATTTTCTGCCTGCCAAAACTCATCAAATGCTGTTTCCAGATGCTTGTCATTCAACACAAAAACAGCATTCATCAACGAACGGTCTTCAGTTTGTACTGTTCCTTCAAACAACGAATTTCGGTCAATTTCGGAATATAACAAATTTGCTTTGGCAATATTTCTTCGTTCTATAGCTGGAATTCCTCCCAAATCCTTAAGCCATTTCATCGTTAAATAACAGGTGTAAACTGCAAAAACCGCCGGTGTATGATACATACTTTCTCTTTCGATATGTTTTTGGTAGTTCATTATATTTGGAATAGCCCGGTCGATTTTACCCAACACTTCCTCTTTTACTACTACCAGGCTGGTTCCCGAAGCACCAATATTTTTTTGTGCTCCGGCATAAATTAAATCAAACTGTGAAAAATCTAAAACACGGGAAAAAATATCAGAACTCATATCGCAAACCAACGGAACATCTGTTACAGGAAACGATTGGAATTGTGTTCCGTAAATGGTATTATTGCTCGTTAAATGCAGATAATCCAAATCGGAAGGAATTGAAATATTTTTGGGAATATAAGAATAATTTTTGTCTTTAGAAGAAGCAATCTCTGCTACTTCCCCTAAAAAAGCTGCTTCGTTCTGCGCGTTGTTTGCCCAGGTTCCTGTATTTACATATCCTGCTTTTCCATTAGTATTCAACAGATTAAATGCAACCCTGATAAATTCCATACTGGCACCTCCCTGTAAAAACAATGCTGCATAACCTTTATCTTTTAGATCCAAAAGTTCTAAAACCAAAGCTCGGGCTTCATTAATGACAGTAACAAATTCCGGACTTCGGTGAGAAATTTCAATCAATGACAATCCTTTTCCTTCAAAGTTTAAAACTGCTTGTGATGCTTTTTCTAAAACTTCTGGTGCTAAAATAGAAGGACCTGCACTAAAATTATGTTTTTTCATTTTAAAGGGATTATTTAATCATTAAAATCAGAAGTTTTCAAAAAGGTAATACCATCTGCCTGTGCTTTGGGCAAGATTGTAATATCGGCAAGCTGCACATGCTCAGGTTGGTTTACAACAAAAGTAAGGGTTTCTGCAACGTCTTCTGCTTTTAAAGGAATATAGCCTTCATAAACTTTCTTTGCAATCTTTTCATCTCCTTTAAACCGAACCAAAGAAAACTCAGTTTCCACCGCACCCGGTGCTACAGAAGTTACTTTAATTCCCAAAGGCAAAAAATCAAGGCGCATTCCTTTGGTTAGTGCTTCTACCGCCCATTTTGATGCACAATAAGTAGTTCCGTTGGCATAAACCTGTTTTCCTGCAATGGAAGATAAATTGATTATATGTGCATTTTTCGACTTTTCAAGAAACGGAAGGCAAGCTTTGGTAACATAAATCACACCTTTTATATTGATGTCAATCATTGCTTCGAGGTCTGCTAAATCTGCGTCCTGAAAACGAGCCAATCCGTGTGCATTGCCTGCATTGTTAATCAAAACGTCTATATTTTTCCATTCTTCAGGAAGAGTGGCAAACGCAGCAAAAACCTCCTCTTTTTTGGCAACATCAAATGTTAGTAACAAAGTTGACGTATCTGTCAACTCTTTTTGTAATTGTTGCAAACGTTCTGTTCTTCGTCCACATAAGATCAGGCGGTTTCCTTTTGCAAGTGCTTTTGCAGTTGCATACCCAATCCCGGAACTTGCTCCTGTGATAACAATTGTTTTCATTCTGTTTTGTACTTTACTGCAAAGTTACTAAATACAGTATGTTGATGCCGTTGATTGTTGTAATTAATTTAGACGTTTTCAGCCACAAATGCACAGATAAAATTCACACAAATACAAATACTTCACATTTCGTGGTTAGATTTGTGTACTTTTAAATAAGTGTTTAATATATCTTTTCTACATTATAAAACGGTCTGTTTTAATCCCTGCATAATACAAAGCCATAAAAAATTAAAAAAAGACGCGTCTTTTTTGCGGTCCACAGGTTTAATTTCCACCTTTTTCAAACCATCAGTTTCCGTTCGGACTACTGCATTGGCTGCAGCTGTAAGAAACTTCCGCTCTTTGTTTTCCTTGTTGAAAAGAATCATTCTCAGGTTCTCAAAATTCATGGCGTACTCTCCGGTTGCCGTATCGTTGTTTCCGGAAAAATTAAACATCATATCATCTATCTTTCCTTCAGCATTTACATTCATATAAGGTTTTAAAAACGGATTCATTGCCGTTGCCGGGAAATTTTTCAAATTACCATTGATGTTGAACTGCTCTCTGCTGTTCATAATATCAAACTGCCAGCTCACTACCAAATCTCCTTGCTGCATAAACTTAGTATTGACAAAAATCTGAGTTTTTGGTCCACTCCTTTTTTTGTAACCACTATAAAGATGACTGGCGGTCAGGTTAAAATCTGAAAAAGTCAGTTTTCCGGGCTGTGTGCTGGTTTTGGTATCTTCTTCATACGAAAGTCGGGAATGGTTTATTTTAAGTTTTCCTATTTCCATCGGGAAATCCAAATGTCTGAGACGATAGCTGTACAACTTATTTTCTTTAGGATTTCTTGGAATGGAAACATCACGGTAAATAGACGCATTCATTTGATTCAGAACCAATTCTCCTAATTTAATATAGAATTCATCCTGACG
>DATGMY010000209.1:0-5894 GCA_035307005.1 Flavobacterium sp.
GAAGAAACGTTTGATTACCGTATTTATATGAATAATGTTTTGGATTATAAAGGCTACCGCTTTTTTCAGGCATCTTATAATTACTCCAGTGAAGAAAAACGAATGATGCACGATCCCGACAGTACGGTCTTGTCTGTAAATCACGATTTTTGGGGAACCTGGATTACTTATGTCGGTTATACCCTACTCTATATCAGTATGGTTTTAATTCTTTTTACAAAAGGCTCCCGTTTTTATGATTTGAAAAATAAATTAGATAAAGTCCGTGCCAAAAAAGCCAAACTGACGGCTATTGCATTATTTTTCGGGTTGTTTTCTGCCACAGCGCAAACACATCAACACGAACACAGCCATTCACAGGAAACCGATACCGCAGCAGTTGCACATCAACATGCAAAACCAACTGCAGAACAGGTGGAGAAAGTTATTATGGAAAATGCTGTTGCGTTGGAGCACGCTGATAAATTTGGTGCCTTGGTTATTCAGGACGCCGGAGGACGGATGAAACCAGTCAATACTTTTGCCTCAGAATTATTGAGAAAAGTAAGCAAAAGCGACCGCTATAATGGTTTAGACCCCGATCAGGTATTGCTTTCTATGACGATGTTTCCACAAGCATGGTTTCACGTTCCGATCATCAACGTAAAGAAAGAAAACGACAGCATCCGCACTATTCTGGGAGTACCGAAAGGTCAGCAATACATTGCGATGGTTGATTTCTTTGACGATTTTGGAAACTATAAATTAACGCCGTATTTAGAAGAGGCAGATCAAACACAGGTAAAATCACAAATCCAAAAAGATTTTCTTGCAGCAGCTGATCGTGTAAACTTACTGCATCAGGCATTGTCCGGAAATATCCTTACGATTTTCCCGATTCCAAACGATCAAAACAACAAATGGATTTCGTATCCGCAACTCAATGAGTCAGCGATTGCTCAAATGGATTCGACATTTCTTTATACGAAAAATATTTTGCCAATGTACGTGACCAGCTTACTGAAAGCACACGAAACCAATGATTATACTCAAGCAGATGAATTATTGCAATCGATTAATCATTATCAGCATAAGTTTGGTTACGAAGTATTGCCGTCGGATCAACATATTAAATACGAAATTCTTTATAATAAATACGACATATTCAAAAGACTGTTTTCGTGGTATATGTATGCCTCCGTGCTGTTGTTTGCATTATGTATTGTAAGAATTTTTAAGGACAACAAAGTTCTGCAAATTATCAACAAAGTGTTTATTGGTGCTATTCTGGTTTTATTCCTTATGCACACCGCCGGTCTGGCAGCCCGCTGGTATATTTCCGGGCACGCTCCGTGGTCCGATGCTTACGAATCTGTGATTTATGTTGCTTGGGCAACAATGCTCTTCGGGTTGATTTTTGGAAAAAAATCCGAATTAACCATTGCCTCCACAACTTTTGTTACAGCGATAGTTTTATGGGTAGCTAATATGAGTTGGTTAGACCCTGCGATTTCCAACCTGGAACCTGTATTAAATTCCTACTGGCTGATGATTCACGTAGCGGTAATCGTTGCGAGTTACGGTCCGTTTGCATTGGGAATGATTTTGGGTATTGTGGCATTAATCCTGATGATTTTCACTACTCAGAAAAACAAAGCCCGAATGGATTTGACCATTAAAGAATTGACTTATATCAACGAAATGGCACTTACGGTAGGTCTGGTTCTTTTGACCATTGGAAACTTTTTGGGAGGACAATGGGCCAACGAAAGCTGGGGACGCTATTGGGGTTGGGATCCTAAAGAAACCTGGGCATTGATTTCGATTATGGTTTATGCGTTTGTCATTCACATGCGTTTTGTTCCATCGTTGCGTGGTACATGGATTTACAATTTCATCTCCATCATTGCCTTCTACTCTATTTTGATGACCTATTTTGGTGTAAACTTTTATCTGTCAGGCTTACATTCTTATGCCAAAGGAGATCAGGTAGTAACGCCATCGTTTATCTGGTGGTCGGTAGGAATTGTTTTTACATTAGGGGCAGTTTCTTATGTTCAATATAAGAAGTTTTACAAAAAATAATTTGATAAAGCTCCCGGATTTCCAAAAGCTTTTCTTTTACGACTGTTTATAAAACTTTTGAAAATTATTCATTGATCAGTTTCAGCATTTGTTCTTCTTTGTAAATCAATGGTACCACATTGAACTTTTGCCAATATTTTGTTTTATAATTTTTCCCCAGACGGGTCAGTTTATAGAACTGATAAAAATCTGCCGGATTTGGTTTGGGTGGATTCTCATCAATCGAACCTACCAAAAGTTCCATAAATCCACCTATTTGATTTAACTGATTGGCAACTTCCGAATCTCCATAAACACGATATGAAACATACGTCAAAGAATACTTATCTTTATACAGATTAAAAATAGTTGTCCGGTTATAAAAACTTCTTTTGCGCCAATGCCCGTTATTATTTGGTAAATGTAAACTGTTCGCAATAAACTTAGGATCCAGATTCACTTTAATTTCTCGGATAAGATAATCTTCTTTGCCGTAAATCATCGTGCCTGCAAGCGTTGCTTTTTTTGCCTGACTAACAGGGTAAAAATTCAAAACATAAAGTTCAGTCCCCTCTCCATCCGTTTTTGAAGTAATATACAATTCATATTCCTGATCCGAAATAATATCTTTAATCAACCTGAAATCAAATTCATACGACACACGATTACGTAAATCTCCCCAATAATAAGAAACCGTTGACAACGAATCAAAGTTTTTAGCTGCCTCATTGTTAAATTTCACACTGCGGCTTTCTCTTACAATTACATTGCTTTTATTGATGGATTGCAGATAATAATCGATTTCTGCATCTTCATACTGATACATCGTTCCGTTGATATACATCAATTCCCGATAAAACGTATTCAATTTTAAGTTATTGGGAAATCGCGCCTGAGAAGTTTTTATGGCTTTATTGATCTCGCTCTTAATGGATGTATTTAAAATCACCACTTCTTCCAAATCTTCAGAAGCCACCTTCATAGAAACATTTAAAGTCTTTTTGTTATCTATGGAAATTTCCCGGGTAAAATAATTCAAATGTCTGAAAACTAATTTTGTATCTTCAACAGAACAGTTAATCTGAAAACGCCCTTCGCTATTGGTAACGGTTGTTTTTCCGGATACATTACCGATCACAATCAAGTGTTCTATCGGTTGATTGGTTTCTGTATCTGTAACAATTCCTCTGATCGTTTTTTGAGCATTGATGGTGTTGAACAGAAATAATGTCAAGATTAAAATATAGGTTCTCATACATTTGTTTTTAATAGTTTGTCCGTCTTTTTGTAAATTGTTACACTCATTACAAAAAAAGAACCACTTTTGGTGGTTCTTAGGTTTTTATTAACTTATCAAAAAGAAACCAAATCTATGGCTTCTTCGCTAAATTGTTCTTCGCAATCTGACAAATCCATATAAGTGTATCCCGGAACCGGTCTTATTTCAGGGTCTGTATGTGCACACCATTTGCCATCAATAACCTCTCTGAAATTAAGTCCGCAGGATTTACAAGGAACACTTAATACCGAAAAAACTTTGGCACAATTAGCAAAATCAATAAACTTATCATAAAATTGAAAATTCGTAGAAACCATATTACCGTTTATCAGTAGTTCCTGTGCAAAACTATAAGCTATATTTTCATAAATATTACCGATATCGGTTAAAGGAATAAAACTTAAAATATTCGAATCCTCTTCCGGAACATTAATGTATTCCCGATAAGAACTCTTAGAAAAATCATACCTTAACAAGGTGAAATGATATTGTTGGTAATCTTTTGAAAAATACATCAGATTATAGATTTCCAATGGCTCTCCATCTTCATTTTGTTCATTATCACCAATTTCAATATAATATGTTATTGCGTGCATATTTTTTGTTTCAAAAACTTGAATATGCTCCAAATCAATATGAACTAATTGTACAATTTCTGAAGAGGCATTATGAAAGTTGAAAAATTGCTCTTTTAAAGTAGCATAAAGGTTATAGTTATTGGAATATTTTTTTTCAAGTTCTTCCTGATTCAATATAAACGTTTCCCCATCGGGAAAATCTTTAGGAAATTTCATCATTTCCTTGCTAATCAAACGTTCTTCCTATGGTTTTGAAATGATCTTTAAAAGTTACTGGAATTAATAAGGTGGCTCAAAGGTCATTTTTTCATTTGACAAATATATTTTATTCAAGTTAGGATAAACTACATAATAAGTCCAATTCACACCGTCAGATGTACAGGCTACCGCAAACTCTCCATTTGTTATTTCTGAAATATAATACTCTCCACATCCTGTAACGTTATTTTGAATCATTATTTTGCTGATAATTGTCAGTTTGTCACCAGGTGACCTCCAATGATGCTTAGTTACTGATGTATTTTCTATACTATTCGTGTGCGAATCGCTAAAAATTGAATATAAAATAAAAATTAAAAAGAACGATATAACTGAAATTAAACAGCCCTTTCCTGTTGATTTTGAACGTTTCATAATTCTTAAAATTTATAAGATAGTCCTATTTGTAAAATGTTAAGATACATATTCTTATTAAGAGAAGTAACTGAAACGTTATTTAGGCCGTAAAAATATCTTACATCAAAATGAAAGTTATTCCAGAAATTATATGAAGCTCCTAAAAAAACATCGTAAGAATTTTTATAATCATCTGTAGTGTCAAATTTAAGTTCAGATCCCGAAACAACCGGATCAAAACCTGGTCCCCAATCGGAAGCTTCTAAAACAGTAGTTGACTTTAGTAAATAACTAAACTGAAATCCGGCATTAACTTTTAATTTTTCAATGATTTTGTAGTTAAATCCGATAGGTAGGGAGATGTAGTCGTGTTTATAGGTATGATATCCGTTTACATATTTGATTCGGTTGTAAATTAATTCAGGCTGTAAGCTGATTTTATTATTAAAATGGTATTCAGCAAATCCACCGGCATAGAAATCTATTGAATTTTCTTTATTAAATTCTGCTATATTAAAATTTGCTCCTCCTTTTATTCCGCAATCCAAAGATTGAGCATATGAATTAATAGCGAATGCTATAAATATTGATAGTATTGTATTCCTCATGGTATTAATTTTTAATTAATCTTTTATAAACTTACATATTTTCTAAGTCTTTGTCTAATCTATTTTTTATAAATAAATCTATTAATTTATGATTTTCAAAACATAGAATTACATCTAAGTCGGATGTTATTTCCAAACAAACAGAATCTTCTCCAAACATCCAGTAAGCACTATACTCAATTAGCCCAGATTCAATGCCTTGAATTTTAATGCCGTCCAAATCGTTTTTGTCGTATGGCTCTTCATAAAATTCATAGACTTTGTCTGTTACAAAATACTTATAGTTTAATTTGGTTCTTAAATCTCTATAAAGATTTAAAAGCTCTGATTTTTCAATTGAAAATTTTAATAAAGTCCGAGCTAATTTATCATCTCCAAAAACAAAAATAATATAATCAGTTCCGTATCCTGCATACTTTATATTGTCATAAAGCAATATGTTTTCATCGCTTGATTTTGTATCTAATATACCATTTTTTGTACTTATAACAGATTTTACATGTTCTTTTGAACTGCCAAAATCTATATTAAAGATTGATTGTAGTGGTTGCTTTTTCATTCTTATTAAATTAAATGCGACAATGTAAATATTTTTTTAATAATATTTAACATCAGATGTTATTTAAATTTAATTTTTTCTTAGTCTTGACTAGAATAGTCAGATTACAATACAAAATTTTATTCCTTAAAAAACTATTACAGCCCACAACAAAAAAAGAACCACTTTTGGTGGTTCTTAGGTTTTTTTGAAACTATTTTGTATTAAAACAC
>DATGMY010000210.1:0-3880 GCA_035307005.1 Flavobacterium sp.
GAATATCTTTATGATCGCGAGGGTCAAAACCAATGGGTCAAGAAAGTAGGATATCTACATTTAGAGAACAACGACTAAAACTAAAAAGCAATGAAAAGATTAAAAATCATAGGGGCTTTGTTAGCTTTAGTAAGCTTCTCAGCCAACGCACAGCAAGATCCGCAATATACACAGTATATGTATAATACCGTTAATATTAACCCGGCGTATGCAGGCAGCAGAGGTTCGTTGAGCATTTTTGGTTTGCATCGCACACAATGGGCAGGATTAGACGGTGCGCCAACAACCAACGCTTTCTCAATCAACACGCCAATTGCCAACAGCAAATTAGGCATGGGTGTTAGTTTTATCAACGATGGACTTGGAGTGATGGACGAAAATACCGTTAGTGTAGATGTATCTTACACTTTGGATTTAGGCGGAACGCATCACAAAAACAAGTTGTCTTTCGGGATTAAAGGTTCGGCAAATATGCTGAATGTAGCTTATTCAAAACTACTTACATATAATCCGAATGATCCTCATTTTCAAAACGATATCAGCGGACAGTTTACACCTAATATCGGAGCAGGAGTCTATTGGCACAGCGAAAAAACTTATTTAGGATTGTCGGTGCCAAATTTCCTGGAAACTACGCGTTATGATGATAACATCCAAAGTACAATGCGCCAGACGATGAGTTATTATTTTATGGGAGGACACGTGTTTGATCTGAATCCGACATTGAAATTCAAACCGGCATTTTTATTTAAAGCCACAAATGGAGCACCATTGCAAGCTGATATCACGGCAAACTTCCTGATACAGGATAAGTTCACACTTGGTGCAGCATACCGGTGGGATGCTGCCTGGAGTGCCTTGGCAGGATTCCAGATTACCGATGGTTTGTTTATCGGGTATAGTTATGATGCAGAAACAACTCGGCTTGCAAACTATACCAATGGTTCACACGAGGTGTTTCTCAGATTTGAATTGTTTAACAAGTACCGCCGCGTAAATTCGCCGCGATTCTTCTAAAAAAGAAAGAGAAAGATGAAAAGAGGAATAAAAACCACGGTCTTGCTATCCGCTTTGTTTTTAGGAACGACCGCAGCACTGGCGCAGGCAGGACTTAAGAAATCAGAAAAAGAATACCACCGCTGGGCTTATGTGGAAGCGATGGATATCTACGAAAAAATCGTTAAACGGGGTTATGTAAGTCAGGACTTGATGGAAAAGTTGGGAGATACTTATTATTTCAACGCACGTTATGCCGAAGCACAGCCTTATTATGAACGATTGTTTACCGAAATAGAACCACAAGAAACCGAATCAGGAGAAATAATACCAGTAGAAATTGCTTCCGAATATTATTACCGTTATGCACAAACCTTGCAACACGTGGGGCGTAGTGCTGAAGCCAAAACGTATTACGACCAGTTTGTAAATATGACCGGAACACAAACCCAAATTGCACAGATTCGTAAAAACGAAACGGAACTTAAAAAACAGATTCAGGAAAATTCGGGCAGATACCGAAATGTGGAAAATTTACCAGTCAACACACAATTTGCAGACTACGGAAGTTTTGTTTATGATCAGCAGCTTTATTTTACAAGCGCACGTGATACAGGAAGTTTTTCTAAAAAAGTCCATACCTGGACAGGGGAAGCTTTTACCAGTTTATACGGTTATCCTTTGTCTGACGAACCTGATACATTACGCAGACAACCTAAAGTAAAACGTTTGAAAGGAGATGTTAAAAGTGTGTTTAATGAATCGACTGCGGTTTTGACTAAAGACGGGCAGACCATGTATTTTACCCGGAATAATATGTTTAACGGTAAAAGAGGAGTGGATGAAGAGAATAATACCCGACTGAAAATTTACCGTTCGAAATTAGTAAACGGAACTTGGGCAAATATTGAAGAGCTCCCTTTTAACGGAGATGATTTCAGTACGGCACATCCTGCTTTAAGCAAAGATGAGCGTACGTTGTATTTCGCCAGCGACCGTCCGGGTGGTTTTGGTAATTCAGATTTGTGGAAAGTAAGTGTGAACGGGGATACTTTTGGAGTGCCTCAAAACCTTGGGGCAGAAATTAATACCGAAGGGCGTGAGACATTTCCTTTTATCAATGAAAACGACGAACTGTACTTTTCAAGTGACGGACGCATTGGTCTGGGAGGTCTGGATGTATATGGCGTAAAAATTCAGTCAGACGGAAGTTATAGTGAAATACACAATGCGGGCGAGCCTGTAAACTCTCCGGCGGACGATTTTGCTTATTACATTGATTTTAAAACCAAAAAAGGTTTCTTCTCTTCTAATCGTGATGGTGGAAAAGGAAACGATGATATATACAGTTTTGTAGAAACCAGAACACTTCCTTTAGAGTGTATTCAGGATTTGCGTGTAATCGTAGTAGATAACAAAAGTCGCAACGCAATTGCAGATGCAACCGTAACCTTGTACGATAATCTGTATAATGAAAAAGGTTGGGCAAATATTTCTGAAAATGAGGGCTATTCTTTCAATACGGAATATCAGTGCGGTGAAACCTACCGTTTAAAAATAGAGAAAGAAGGTTATATTACTCAGGAGGAAACCGTGGTTTTAGGAACGATCACAGGCGTAACAGAGAAAACAATTGTGTTGGAACGCAAAAAAGTAGAAGTTAAGAAAGACGATGATTTATTTAAAGTATTGAAACTAAATCCGATTTATTTTGACCTGGATAAACACAATATTCGTCCTGATGCCGCTTTGGAACTGGCAAAAGTAGTCGAGGTGCTTAAGGATTATCCGAGAATGAAAATCGATATTCGTTCACATACCGACAGCCGTGCTTCTGACGATTACAACATGAAACTCTCGGAACGCCGTGCAAAATCCACAGCAGAGTGGATCATTGATCAAGGGATTGATGTCTCACGGGTAGTCTATAAGGGTTATGGAGAAACGCAGTTGGTAAACAGATGTAAAAACGGGGTAAAATGTTCTGAAGAAGAGCACGAAGAAAACCGCCGTTCAGAATTCATCGTGTTGGAATTGTAAACAAGGATGGATAATTAAAAAAATCAGGAAGTGTTTTTTGAACAGTCACTTCCTGATTTTATAAAAGTACACATCTTTAAAACCCTTGAAAAAAATCTTAATAGATACTATTTCCAAATGTTCCCAAAAGGGGAAAATAAGCTGAAAATAATTTCATTCATAATAGCACTTTCAAAAACCGGCTGATCTTTTTAGCCGGTTTTTATTTTATCCAACATTTCAACCGTTTAACTTTTTCTACTGATTTTCGTGTATTGCTCTGTAATAAGCAGCCCGGCTTAGAGGCTCGTATTCTTCGGTTTCGCCCAACATTACTAAATTGTCATTGGCAGTTTTCCGAAAGCTGTAATGAGCCAGGTTTCCTGTTCGTGTACAAACGGCGTGTACTTTGGTAACATATTCGGCAGTTGCCATCAGTGCAGGCATCGGTCCGAATGGTTGCCCTTTAAAATCCATATCCAGTCCGGCAATAATGACACGTATACCGGCATTGGCAAGGTCGTTGCACACCGTTACGATTTCGTCGTCAAAAAACTGTGCTTCATCAATACCTACTACATCGCAGCCATCGGCTAAAATACGGATATTTGCAGCCGCCGGAACCGGTGTCGAACGAATTTCAGAACCTTGATGTGACACCACATAATCATCGTTGTAGCGGGTGTCTATTGACGGTTTGAAAATTTCTACCCGTTGTTTTGCGAACTGTGCCCGACGCAGCCGTCGGATCAATTCTTCTGTTTTTCCGGAAAACATCGAACCGCAAATCACTTCGATCCAGCCAAATTGTTCTTTATGGTTTACAGGATTTTCTAAAAACATTTTCTTCTTTCGTGCTTGAAAG